>CAVFVF010000043.1:0-12709 GCA_963625925.1 Eggerthellaceae bacterium
CGACTTTAACGACATCGATGCCTGGGAAGCACATGTCACGGCCACTAGTCACGGCGGGTATCACACCTTTGAGAAGACAATCACCGACCAGGCTGCCTGGGACGAGCAGGTGCAGACAAGTGCCGCCTACGATGAGCAGGTGCTGGCACAGGCTGCTTACGATGAGGTCATCACTCCCGCCTATACCAGCTATCGCTGCTCTGGCTGTGGTGCCGCCGCCCGGGCCGTCTACCGCATGTACAACCCCATCACCAGCGAGCACCTGTTCACCACCAGCTACGATGAGTACCAGAGCCTGGTGAGCCACGACTGGAAGCAGGAGGGCGTGGCCTGGGGCGCGCCGGAGTCGGGCGCAAAGGGCGTCTACCGCCTGTACAACCCCGCCCTGGGCGCCATGGCAAAGATGAGCCACCACTACACCACCAGCAAGGCCGAGGCCGACGACCTGGTGAGGAACTGGGGCTGGGTCTACGACAACGATGCCGAGCCCATCTTCTGCTCGGCCGAGGACTCCTCGGGCAAGGCCCTCGGCGGCTCCACCGCCGTCTACCGCCTGTACAACGGCGGCCTTTCCGCCCACCACTACACGCTGGACTCCGGCGAGAACAGCAGCCTCGTCGCCAGGCACGGGTGGAGCGGCGAGGGCACCGGCTTCTACGCCTATCCGGCCGTCGAGTAGCGCATAGCCCGTCCCTGTAGGGTCCCGAGCTCGCCCCAGAAAGTCCCTGTAGGCAAGCGCCCCATGAATCCCTCGGAGACAATCGCCCCCATCGGCCCAACCCGACCCGCAGCGCCGCCTCGCCCCGAGGCGGCGCTTTTTGTCCTATAGGCAGAAAGGCCTTTACGCTTGGCCTTCAAAGTATTCGGGGTAACGCTCGCGGTAGGCCATTTCTTTAAGCTCTTCATAGGTAGGTTGTTTGGCTTCATGCTTCGCGTGCTGCTGTTAATTGGCTTTGGCCGCTGCGCAGAATTCGCTCATAGCCGTCCATTTATCTGCGCAAGGGACATCCCTTGGACAGGTGGGCGGCATTCTTCTACTACAATGGGAGGTGAGAAAGAAAGAAGTAGGTAATTATGAGTGCGCGTATTAGCATTGCTGCGGTCGATTCTGCCGCGGCTTCTAAGCTTGCAGCCGATTTAGGGCTGCCAAATTTCATTGCAGATGTGCTGGTTTCCCGTGGCATCGATACGATTGAAAAGGCCCGCGAATTCTTGAACCCTTCGCTTGAGCGCGATTGGTTGAACCCTTACGAAATTGAGGGGATGGATGCTGCGGTAAACCGCATTGAAGCTGCCATTAAGCAGGGCGAACATATTTTGGTGTTTGGCGACTTCGACCTAGACGGCGTTTCGGCCACCACCCTTATGACCAAAGGCCTGCGTGCGTGCGGTGCCACGGTTACGCCCTTCATTCCGCTGCGCTTCGAAGAAGGCTACGGCCTTTCCCGCGCTGCTATCGACCGTGCATCTGAGTGCAATCCCAACCTGGTGGTTACGGTAGACAACGGCATTGCCGCAAAGCACGAGGTTGAAATCTTAAAAGAGCGCGGCATCGATGTTGTTATCACCGACCATCACGAACCTGCCGATTTGGTGCCCGAAGGTGTACCAGTGGTTGACCCAAAGTGCGGTGAAAACCCCAGCTCCATCTTGGCTGGTGCCGGCGTTGCCTTAAAGGTTATCCAGGCTATAGGCAGCCGCTTTGGTCAGCCTAATTTATGGCTTGAGCTCATTGATTTGGCAACCTTGGGCACGGTGGCCGACCTTATGCCCATGCGCGATCAAAACCGTGCGCTGGTAAGCCGCGGTGTGCGCATGATCAACGAAAACCCGCGCCCGTGCATTGCGGCGCTTTTGAAGGAATCGGGCTTTGACGATAAGCCGGTCTCATCTTCTTCTTTGAGCTTTACCATCATTCCGCGCTTGAACGCGGCCGGCCGTATGGGCAATGCCCAGCTGGCCTTAGATTTGCTGCTTTGCGACGATTACGCCGAAGCTTGCCATCTATCGCGCCAGCTGGAAGAAACCAACACGCTTCGCCGCACTATTGAAGCTGAACTTGCCGAAGTGGCCTCCGAACAGGCCGAAGCGGTATTCCATGGCCAGCGTGCGCTGGTGGTTGCTGGCGAGGGCTGGCATGAAGGCGTGAAGGGCATTGTGGCGTCGCGCCTAACCAACCGCTATGGCGTGCCCAGCATTCTGTTCACCATCGAAGGCGATGAAGCGCATGGTTCGGGCCGTAGCGTGGGCGAGGTAAACCTGTTTGAAGCGGTTTCTTCGTGCCAAGATTTGCTCACCCGCTTTGGCGGCCATCATGCTGCGGTGGGCGTAACGCTGCCCGCGGCAAACCTGCCCCAGTTCACCGAGCGCCTGTGCGCATATATGGACACCTTGCCGCCAGAAGAATTCATTCCGCGTATCGATGTGGATGCCACGGTAGATTTGGGCGAGCTTACGCTCGAAAACGTGGGCAAGCTCGATTTGTTGGCTCCCTTTGGCCAAGAAAATCCCAGCCCGCACTTCCTTGCCAATGGCGTGGTTATTTCGGGCGGGCGCGCGGTAGGCGCCGATAAAACGCATCTTTCCTGCACGCTTACCGATGGCTTGCATTCGCTTTCTAGCATCATGTTCCACTGCCCCGATGTTTCGGGCCTGCTTAACTGCGGCTGTGCCCTGGAAGCAGTGTTTGAGCTGCAGATTGACACCTGGAAGGGCCGCCGTTCGGTTAAGGCGGTAATTTCTAGCTTAAAGCCCCTAACGCCGTGCAGCGCGCTTGAGCGTTGCCTGGCCGAAGATGCCGATTTTGTATCGGGGCTTATGAACCTGGATAACGAAGACGATCAGCAAAGCGAAACCACGCAAGATTTGGTGGCCGGCGAGGCCGACCGCTTAATGTGGGCCCAGCGCGCCCGCACCGATGCGGCAGGCTTCCGTGCCGATTTGGTAGGTGCGCTTATTGGCGAAGGCCAGCTGCATGCATCGCAGCAGCAAACGCTTAACTTGCTTGAGCAGGGTCAAAATGCTCTGGCCATTATGGGCACGGGCCGCGGTAAGTCGCTCATCTTCCATATCCGGGCAGCCGAGCTGGCCCTGGCCCAAAACAAGGCTAGCTTGTTTGTGTACCCGTTGCGCGCGTTGGTGGCCGACCAGGCATTTCATCTGGACCGCACGTTAGGTTCGTTTGGCCTGCGCTCCGAAGTGCTTACCGGCGCCACCGATACGTCCGAACGCCAGCACATTATGGCTGCACTTGCCGCGGGCGAGGTAGACATTGTGCTTACCACGCCCGAATACCTGGCATTCCACGCGCAGGAGTTTGCGCAAACGGGCCGCATTGGCTTTATGGTGGTAGACGAAGCGCACCACGTGGGCACTTCAACCAGCAATTTCCGCCCGCTGTATGCGCGTATGGGCGAAAGCGCCAAAGCGCTGGGCAACCCTCAGGTGCTTGCAGTAACCGCCACCGCCACTACCGAAATTGCCGCCGACATCCGTGCGGCCTTCAACATTCCCGAAGCCAACGTGGTGGAAGATAATTTTGAGCGCGCCAACCTTGAAGTGGTTGATCAGCGCAATCTTAAAAAGCGCGAGCGCTACCTGGTTAACCTGGTAGCCCGTGGCGAAAAAACGCTCATTTACGTGAATTCGCGCATGGAAACCATCAACCTAACGCGCCAGCTGCGCAAGGCAGAGCCGCACATTGCCTCGCTTATTGGTTTTTACAACGCCGGCCTTTCCCGTTCTGAGCGCGAGCGCGTAGAGTCGTTGTTCCGCGAAGGTGGCTTGCAGGTATTGGTAGCCACTTCGGCCTTTGGCGAAGGCGTTGATATTCCGGGCGTGCGCCACGTGGTGCTGTATCACCTGCCCTTTACCGAAGTTGAGTTTAACCAGATGGCGGGCCGTGCTGGCCGCGATGGCCAGCCTGCGCAGATTCACCTGTTGTTTGGCAAGGCCGATGTACAGCTGAACACCGGCATCCTAAACGACGTTGCCCCTAACCATGATGGCATGGCGCTCATTTACCGCGGCCTGCGTGTTCTGCAGCGAAAAAAGGGCGAAGGCTTCTTTGCCTTGGAGCTTGAGCCTGCAGCAAAACGCTGCTCTGAGCTGTTGGGGCAAGTGGTAACCCCGCGCCAAGTTGAATGCGGTGTGCGGGTGTTCAGCGAACTTGGTCTGCTGGAAACGCAGGGCAACCTTAGCGCTGCGGCTGAGCCTGCAAGCATCCATGTCGTAGACTATAAGGGCAAAGTAGAACTAGAAGACAGCGTGCGTTACAACGAAGGAATCACAGAGCGCAGCGCGTTCGATTCCTTCAAGGGCTGGGTGCTTAACAGCCCAGCGGCCGAACTCGAAGGTCGCATCAGGCACCCATTGCTTCCGCAATCTGCACGCAAGGAGGGGTAAGGGCCATGACTGAACCAAACGAACTGCGCCCGGTTGGCGTAGGGTTGCCTTCTGTCGACCCCACCATCAAATCGGCTACTTCGGCCCCAGTGGGTGCCGACCCTGAAGTGCGCTTTAGCGTTTTGCGAGAGCTTGCTAGCGCGTATTTGCCCGAAGAAGACCTGGCACTTTTGGAAAAGGCCTATAAGTTTGCCGATGCCATGCATGCCGGCCAAAAGCGCAAGTCGGGCGAAGCATTCGTAATTCACCCGGTTGAAGTTGCCATTATCCTGGCCGACCTTCATATGGATACCGAAACGCTTATTGCGGCGCTTTTGCACGATACCGTTGAAGACACCACCGCAACTAAAGACCAGGTGGCAGAAATGTTTGGCCCTGCCGTGGCCGAACTGGTAGATGGCGTTACCAAGATCACCAAAATCGAAGTTGAAGACCTCTCCGATGAGCAGGCGCAAACCTTCCGCAAAATGCTCATCGCCATGAATAAGGATATTCGCGTAATCGTAATCAAGCTTGCCGACCGCTTGCACAACATGCGCACGCTTTCGGCCCTGCGCGAAGATCGCCGCATTTTCAAGGCACGCGAAACGCGCGAAATCTATGCGCCTATTGCGCATCGCTTGGGCATTAGCTCCATCAAATGGGAGCTGGAAGACTTGGCCTTCTTTTACCTGGAACCCAGTAAGTTCAAGCAGGTTTCGCGCATGGTTTCCGAAACGCGCCATGAGCGCGAGGAGTACCTGGGCAATGTAATAGACATCCTGCACGAAGAAATGGGCAAGATCGGCGTTGATTCGCAGATTATGGGCCGCCCCAAGCACCTGTATTCCATCTATCAAAAGATGTCGAAGAAGGGCAAAGGCTTTTCCGAGATTTACGACCTTATTGCCGTGCGCATCATCACTACTTCGGTGAAGGATTGCTATTCGGCGCTGGGTGCGGTGCATAGCCTTTGGAAGCCTATGCCTGGGCGCTTTAAAGACTACATCGCCATGCCTAAGTTCAATATGTACCAGAGCTTGCACACCACGGTAATCGGCCCTGCTGGCCGCCCGCTCGAAGTGCAGATCCGCACCGAAGAAATGCATCGTATGAGCGAGTACGGCATCGCGGCGCACTGGCGTTATAAGGAAAAGGGCGGCAAAGGTACCGATAGCTCGTTCGACAAGCAAATTGCCTGGTTGCGCGAAATGGTTGACTGGCAAGACGAAACCAAAGACTCGCGCGAATTCTTGAAATCGCTCAAAACCGACCTGGACCCCAAGGAAGTGTATGTATTCACACCAAAGGGCAAGGCCATGAGCTTGCGTTTTGGGTCCACCCCCGTGGATTTTGCCTTTGCTATTCACACCGAAGTGGGCTATCGCTGCGTAGGTGCCAAGGTAAACGGCTCCATTGTGCCGCTTAGCTATAAGCTTCAGATGGGCGACCGCGTTGAGATTCTTACGCAGAAGAGCGCTACGCCTTCGCGCGACTGGCTCAACATCGTTAAAACCCCTTCGGCGCGTTCTAAGATTCGCTCGTACTTCAGCAAGATCAGCCGCTCGGACGACTTGCAGGCGGGCCACGATGCCCTGATGCTGGAAATGCGCAAGCATGGCCTGGGCATTTCGAATGCACGTAGCACGCGCGCTATTCGCCAGGTAGCCGAATCGCTTGGCTATAAAGAAGCTGACGACATGTTGGTTAACATCGGCACGGGCAAGGAAAACACCACCCACGTCGCCAACCGCATGCTCAAGATTTTGGTTGATGCCGGCACCGAAGAAGCATCCAAGCCCAACATTGGCATGTCCTCATCAAGCACGGGCAAGATGCCGCCTATGCTTACTAGCGTTAAACGCCCCAAGAAGCACGAAACGCATTCTTCCAATGGCGTAGTGGTACGTGGTGTCGACGATGTGCTGGTGCGCATCTCGCGCTGCTGCAACCCTGTTCCGGGCGATAAGATCGTGGGCTTTGTTACCCGCGGCCGCGGCGTTTCGGTGCATCGCGACGATTGCCCCAATGCGGTAGAGCTCAAGCAGCATCCCGAGCGCATTATTGAAGTGTTCTGGGAAAAGGACGGTCCTTCGGGCGATCGTTCCTTCAACGTGGAAATCTTCATCGAAGCGCTGGACCGCTTGAACCTGCTCATAGATGTGGCGCAGGTGCTTTCCGAGCATGGCGCCAATGTACTGGGCGTTAATACCACCACGCACCGCGATGGCATGGTAGAAATGCGCTTCTTGTTCCAGATTTCCGATACGGCAGCAATCGAGCGCATTTTGAATCGCATGCGTTCTGTTGAAGGCGTGTTCGACGCGCGCCGTATGATGCCGGGCACTACTTCTTCCAAGAAATAACGAAAGGCAATGGCTATGAAGGTTTCGGTTAAAAGGGAAGGGCGCACCTACAAGGTAACGGGCGCTGCTGTAGATATCGAGTTTGCGGTGCTGGGCCCTATCGAAAACAACACCTACGTAATTTCCGACGGGGCGGCTACGTTTGTGGTAGACCCTTCGCACAGCGCCGATGCCATCTTGCAGTCGCTGGGCGGCCGTAAGCTGGACGCTATTGTGGTAACGCATCATCATGCCGACCATACCAGCGCGCTTTTCGATTTGAAGCAAAAGACGGGTGCGCCTGTGTATGCTTCCAAGATCGATGCGCCTACCATCGAAAACCAACCAGCTGGCGGGTTCCCTGCTACCAAAAGCTGCAAGGTTGATAACCTGCTCAGTGACGGTGACAAGCTGCGCTTGGGCAACATGGTTTGGCGCGTAATAGGTACGCCCGGCCACACGCCCGGTGGCATTTGCCTGTTTTTGGAATCCGATTCGGGCAAATACCTAGACGGCGCAAACGTGCTTATTGCCGGCGATACCTTGTTCTGCGGCTCCATTGGCCGCACCGACTTCGAAGGCGGCAACATGAAGCAGATGCGCGCTTCGCTGCGCAAGCTTTCGCAGCTGCCTAACGATACCTTGGTGCTGCCAGGTCACAACTCGCTTACAACTATCGCTGACGAACAAAAGCGCGTCTTCGCGTATTACTGTTAACATAAGGGCTGCCGAGCAACGGCATTCCGTATGGGGGCACCGCTAGCGGGGCTTTACGATTGGAGGGGCAATGGCAAACATCGGCAAGAAGAAGAAAAAGAAGAAGTTCGACTATTACGATGCCTTCGAGGCTCAGGTTGAACTGGCTGTAAAAGAAGCCAAGCTTTTAAAGGAGCTTGTTTCTGAATTCGATACCGCTGCTGCCTTGGAAAAGGAACTGCCGCGCGCACACGCTATCGAGCGCGAAGCCGACGGTATTTGCCACAGCGTGTTCGAGGCGCTTTTGCCCGACTTTGTTACCCCGCTCGACCGCGAGGATATCATCGACATCACCGAGTCTTTGGACGAGCTCATCGACATGACCGAAGAGATCATCCAGAACTTCTATATGTTCGATATCCACTACATGCACGAAGATGCCAAGAAGTTCAGCAAGCTTATCGTGCGTGCTTGCGAGGCTTTGTCTGAAGCTATGGCCGACTTCCGCAACTGCAAGAAGTCCAGCAAGTTCAAGCAGCTGATTGTGCGCGTAAACGACATCGAAGACGAAGCGGATGAGATTTACATGCGCATTATCCACGAGCTCTACACCGCCGAATGCGACCATCCGGTGCGCATTATGGTGTGGTCGCGCCTGTTCAGCTCAATGGAAAATTGCGTTGACCAGTGCGAGCTTATTGCTAATAAGATGAGCGGAATCATGGTTAAGTACGCGTAAGTGCCATATCGCAAAGGTGTTTTGTGCGGCCACCCTTCGGGGTGGCTGTTTTTTGTTTGGCGAGGGGAGTGCGGCCTTCTTTTGAAGGGCAGGGTGGCCTTTTGTGGGATGGGGCGGTTCTTCGCGAAGGTGAAGCGGTCCCGCGAGGGGAGCGCGGTCCTGCGAGGGGAGTGCGGCCTTCTTTGGGATGGGCGTGCCCCTTTTGCCATACCGTTTACGGAGCCTGTGTTTCAGCTTTGGTGCATTCGCGTCTTTCTGCTTTTGGGAAGGGGGCGTTTTGCTAAGATATGGGAGTTATCTTTAACGAGGAAAGAAGACGATGTCTCTAATAGTTTCCAAGTTCGGCGGCACTTCGGTTGCCTCGCCCGAACGCATCAAGAACGTGGCCAAGCGTCTTATTGCCATGAAAAACGAAGGCAACGACGTTGTTGCCGTTGTTTCGGCAATGGGCAAAACAACCGATGAACTGGTCGGTTTGGCCGCAGCGCTCAACAGCCATCCCTCTAAGCGCGAAATGGATATGCTGCTTAGCACGGGCGAACAGGTAAGCATGTCGCTTTTGGCTATGGCCATTCAGGCGCTGGGCTACAACGCCGTAAGCTATACGGGTTGGCAAGCCGGCATTACTACCGACGATGTTTTCAGCGCTGCAAAAATTGAAAACATTGAAGCAGAGCGCATTCGCGAAGCGCTGGCGTCGGGCGCCATTGTTGTGGTTGCCGGCTTCCAGGGTATTTCTGCCGAAGGCGATATCACCACGCTTGGCCGTGGCGGTTCCGACACCACCGCAGTTGCTCTTGCGTGTGGCATCGGCGCCGATGTGTGCGAAATCTATTCCGACGTGGAAGGCATTTACACGGCCGACCCACGTGTTGCACCGCGTGCTAAAAAGCTCGACTGCATTTCCTACGACGACATGCTGGAGCTTTCCAGTGGCGGCGCAGGCGTTTTGCAGTCGCGCGCTGTGGAGTTCGCTCGCAAATACAACGTTGTAATCCATTCCCGCTCCGCATTTTCCGATGCAGAGGGCACGCTTATCAAGGAGGTTGTTCCTTCCATGGAGCAGGCAGTAATTTCCGGCATCGCCCACGACACTTCCGAAATGAAAATCACCCTGCGCGGCTTGCCCGATGAGGTTGGCACCGCAGCTCAGCTGTTCAGCATCCTTGCCGGCAACAGCGTTTCGGTAGACATGATCATCCAAAACACCACGTCTGACGGCAAGGCAAACATCTCGTTCACCTTCCCGGCATCCCAGAAAGATCAGGCTCTTGAGGCTATTGATGGCCTGGTTAAGCAGTGCGGTGCTTCGGTTCTTACCGACGACAACATTGCAAAGGTTTCGTTGGTTGGCACGGGCATGAAGTCTACCCCTGGTGTTGCCGCAAAGGCATTCGCCACCCTGGCCGAAAACCACATCAACATCCTGATGATTTCCACCAGCCCCATTCGCCTTTCGGTTGTTGTTGAGGGCAGCCAGGTAGACGCCGCCGTGCGTTGCCTGCATACCGCTTTTGGCCTTGACTCCGATACCGTCTTCGAAGAAACGCAGCTTTCCCCTGAAGAAATTGCTGCGAAGATGGCCAAGGGTCGCTAAATTCCGCTGGTTTGGCTATCAGCGAAACGGGCGCACCATGCGCGATGACGCTGTGAGTTCTCGCTAATTTACTGGCTTACCCTGGCCTTTATTCGCGAAGCCTTCTGGAGCCGTATTATTGCGGCAAGCGATGAGCCATACCGCGCGTTCATACGCAATGAACTAAAAAACCCCGATGGGAATTTCCCATCGGGGTTTTGTTTTGCCGTTTGTTGTTGGCTGTTGCTTAGTTGAGCTTTTCGTCAGTCTTGGAAACGAGCAGCAGGATACCGCTGATGATATCCAAGAAAATGAGGTTGCAAACGCCGAATGCGAGGGTGTTGGGTTTCTTGCCCTTGTAAATGCCCCAAGAAATAACGGTCATGGGGATCATCCATGCCAGCGGGATGATGGCCCAGCATACAACAACGCACGAAATTACGTTGAGGATGAATGCGATAAGGCGCAGCGTTTGGTCGGTGCTGGTCATGTCGTAGATTGCGCCTTCAGCGCGGGGAATGTACTGCTGCTGAGGAGCTGCTGCAGGTGCAGGAGCCGCATAGGGCTGGTACTGCTGTTGCGGGGCAGCCTGGGGTGCGGGAGCTGCAGTGGGCTGAGGCTGCGCTGCGGGAGCCGGAGCTGGAGCAGGCGCGGGAGCCGGAGCGGGAACGGGTGCAGGAGCAGGAGCGGCTGGGGTTGCGGCCTCTGCGGCGGGCTGGGGAGCAGCCTCAGCGGCGGGCTGGGGAGCAGCCTCAGCGGCGGGAGCATCTGCTGCGCCGGCTTCTACTTTGGTGCCGCACGATGCGCAGAACAAATCGGTGTCTTCAATCTTATTGCCGCATGCAGGACAGAACATGGCATTCCTTTCGCTGGCGCTGGTTTGCGCGTCATTTCAATAGGTTTTGTACAGTTTTTGATACTACCACTACCATCCACAGAGTTTTGCGAAGTTGCAGGCTTTACTACGCTAAAGCGTTGTATTATGACTCCACTGTACATTTACGAAAAGGAGCTGCAATGTCCTGGACGAAGGAAATCCCCGCCAACCCCGTTGTTGCAGTAGCCGGTGCCACCGGTGCTGTGGGCAACGAATTCCTGGAGGTTCTGCACGACCTAAACTTCCCTGCAAGTGAAGTACGCGCGCTGGCTTCCAGCCGTTCTGCAGGTAAGAAGCTCCCCTTTAAGGGCTGCGGCCAGGTTCCCGCTGGCGAGCTCACCGTTCAGGAAATGACGCCCGAATCGTTTAAGGGCGTAGACATTGCCCTGTTTAGCGCTGGCGCTGGCGTTTCCAAGCAGATGCGCCAGGCAGTAGTGGATGCAGGTGCCGTGATGATCGACAATTCCAGCGCTTTCCGCATGGAAGACGATGTTCCGCTGGTTGTACCCGAGGTTAACCCGAACGATCTTGAATGGCACAACGGCGTTATTGCCAACCCTAACTGCTCCACCATCCAGATGGTTGTTGCCCTGCATGCCTTAGAGCAGGTTGCTCCCCTTAAGCGCGTGGTTGTTTCCACCTATCAGGCAGCATCTGGTGCTGGCGTTGCCGCTATGAACGAGCTGTTCGATCAAACGCGCAGCTACTTGGACGGCGAGCCGTTTGAGCCCAAGGCCTTTAGCGATCAGATTGCCTTCAACATCATTCCTCACATCGATGTGTTCTTGGAAGACGATTCCACTAAGGAAGAGTGGAAGATGGTTGTTGAAACCAAGAAGATCATGGGTCATCCCGAACTGGGCGTTGCCGCCAACTGCGCACGCGTGCCCGTTTTGCGTTGCCACGCTGAATATGTAAACGCCGAATTCGACGGCCCCATTACTCCCGAGCAGGCACGTGCTGCCTTCGAGGCCGCTCAGGGCATTACCTTGAACGACAAGCCCGCCGAAAACGGCTACCCCATGCCGGGCCTGCTTGCTGGTTGTGACGATGTATACGTTGGCCGCGTTCGCAAGGATGCTTCGGTAGAAAACGGCATTTCGTTCTGGTGTGTTGAAGATCAGATTCGCAAGGGTGCAGCACTCAATGCGGTGCAGATTGCCCAGCTGCTGCTTCCTTAAGCGCAAATAACTTGTTCATATGTAGACGGGCGGGAGATAGCGCATCTTCCGCCCGTCTTGTTTTTGGCTTGGGCGTTGGTGGGGTAGAATAGCCAAGATTTAAGTAGGCCCTGCCACAGAGCAGGGATTTTTTATGCAAGGTAGTCTGCCGCGCGCTGCTTGGCGGCGCTAGGGCAGGGTGCCAAAACGTTAAGGATTTGAATTAGTATGCCTATCGAACCCCAGCAGGAAACCCCTGCGTTTAGCCAGCTTGGGCTTTCGGCAACGGTAATGGCTGCCGTCGAAGAGCTTGGCTATAGCGCTCCTACGCCTGTTCAGGCGGGAGCTATCCCTGAGGTTTTGGCTGGCCGTGATGTGCTGGCCGCAGCCCAGACGGGTACCGGCAAAACCGCTGCATTCCTTTTGCCCACCATGAATAACCTCGATCATGCAAACAAGCGTCGCGTGCGCGGGAAGGGCGCCGGCGTTGGCCCCTTCATGCTGGTAGTTACGCCTACGCGTGAGCTTGCCCAGCAGATTGAAGAAGTGTGTCGTGCAATTGCAAAGCAAACGCACCATTCTTCGGTAACGGTGGTTGGCGGCGTTGGCTACAACCCGCAGCGCAATGCGCTTAAGCAGGGTTGCGACATTCTTATTGCCACGCCTGGCCGCTTGCTCGACCTTATGGATCAGGGTGCAGCCCAGCTCGACCAAGTAAAAGTGCTGGTGTTGGACGAAGCCGACCGCATGCTGGATATGGGCTTTTTGCCCGCCATCCGCACCATCGTTGCCGCAACGCCCGAAAACCGCCAAACGCTGCTGTTCAGCGCCACGTTAGACGAAAGCGCCGTAGGCAGCATCACTAATTTGGTGCAGGACCCTGCACGCATCGAGATTGCGCCGGCTACTTCTACCGCAGAATCCGTTGAACAG
>CAVFVF010000044.1:0-12141 GCA_963625925.1 Eggerthellaceae bacterium
TAGCAGCCCTTACGTGGCAGGTATCTGAGGGCACCTACATCAACCCGCAAGCCGTAGCCAAAACGCAATCGGCCAAAACCGGCGATACCGGCGCTGCCGGCGCAGTGGCCCTGCTTGGCGCGGTTGCCGCAGCAGGCGCTGTTACCGCAGCACGCAGGAAGCTTAAAGAATAGCCCCAGGGCTTACCGCCCGGAGCCGCTAAACCTGCTAACCCAACCGCCGCCGTTGCATGCACTTTGCAGCGGCGGTGTTGTTTATAGTGGGGTATTATTCGCTTGTTGAAATTCACCAACCGTTTAACCAACCAGGAGCTTTTGATGACTTCCGTTTTGTTTCTTTGCCATGGCAATATCTGCCGCTCCCCTATGGCTGAATTCGTTATGAAAAGCCGCGTTGCTGCAGCCGGGCTGGCAGACGCCATCGCAGTTGAATCGGCCGCGCTTCATACCGATGAAATTGGATCGGACACCCACTACGGCACCAAAGGCATCTTGGACCAGTACGGCATCCCCTATACGCCGCGCGCAGCCCGTTTGGCAAAACGCGCCGACTACGAACAGTTCGACTACATAGTTGGCATGGATGAATACAACCGTCGCGACATGATGCGCCTGTTCAACAACGACCCGCAAGGCAAATGCTCGCTTTTGCTGGATTGGACCGGCGTTTCGCGCGATGTGGCCGACCCGTGGTATACGGGCGATTTTCAGGTTACCTACGACGACGTTGATGCCGGCTGCTTGGCGCTACTAGAGCATCTAAAGCGCTGCATTCGCTAGCTAAGCGCAGGCACGCAATGGACGACTTTCAAAAGCGCTGGGAGCGCATTCAGCAGGCTTTGGCCACTGAGCTTTCGGGCGAAGTTAAACCCCGTGTTTCGAGCGGACGAACCTTGTTTGGCATAAAAAGCGAAGGCGAAGCCAAGATGGACGAATTCGCCAAGCAGATTGAAGACGATTACGCGGCGCGGCGCCGTGCTGAGCGCGAGCTGCGCGAACGCGAACAGTAAAGCAACCAGGGTTTGCTTGCCGCTATAGCAGCAAAACGCGCCAACAACTAGCCGCGAATTCCGCGAAATACGTTAAACAGCTAGCTCCGCGTTCCAAGCGAAACGCGCCAGCTACTAGCCGCGCATGTCGCGCAATACGTAGCAGAAGTGAATCTTCGGGTTGCGCTCAAAATCTTGCGGGATAGTTTGAGCAGTAACGTCTTCAATACCCAGGCCGCAAGCGCGCACCTTAACTTCGTCGAGCTTGAACGAACGCAAATTGCCCGAGAACACGATTGTTCCGCCAGGGTTCAAAAGACGGCGCACCAAGCGCAGCAATTCAGCATGGTCGCGCTGAATATCCCAGGTTCGCTTACCCATGGTTTTGGAATTGGAGAACGTTGGCGGGTCTACAAAAACAAGGTCGTACCCCTGCGTTTGCGATTCGGCCTCACGCTCAATCCATTGCAAAACATCGGCACGTACAAAGCGGTGCTGGGCACCCGTAAAGCCCGAGCGCTGCATGTTGCGACGGGCCCAATCCAGGTACGTTTGGCTCATATCTACCGTGGTGGTGGAAGTTGCCCCACCGGCGGCGGCATACACCGTTGCGCTGCCCGTGTAGGCAAACAAGTTAAGGAAGCTTTTGCCTTCAGCCATGCCGCCCACCATGCTGCGCGTAATGCGGTGATCCAAAAACAGGCCGGTATCCAGATAGCCTTCCAGCTTCAGCTCAAAGGGGTGGCCTGCTTCTTCCACGATGATGGTTTTGGAAGCGCGCTCTTGCCTGCGGTACTGCGAGCCACCCTTTTCCTGCTTGCGCACACGAGTAAGCATATGTTCTTCGGGCACTTCCAAAAGCTCGCGCGCAACCGTGCAGGCATCGCCAAAACGGCGGGCTGCTTTTTGCGGGTCGATTTCCTTTGGAGCGGCGTATTCGGTAATAAGAAGATACGACACGCCCGTTTCCTGCTCTTCAAACCAATCAACCGCAACGGCGTAATCGGGCAAATCGGCATCGTAGATGCGATACGCGTGTATATTTTCGCGCTTAGCCCACTTGCGACGAGCCTTGGCCATTTTACGCAGGCGACCAGCAAATTGTTCGGCGTGACCCGAGGAAACCGTGATGTTCTTTTCGGTACCCTCAAGCGTGATTACCGGGATTTCAACCGCAAAGGAAGTTCCGAGACTATAGTGTCGCAACGTTGCTTCGATGGCGCCGTTGAACACTTCCTGCACGTTGTCGGCATCGTAGGTAACTGCCGTGTCAAAACCTGCATCGGGAGTGATTACCACCATCTGCCATGTGTTGGGCAAGGACTTTAAGCCTTCGCGCAAGTGACTGTAAAAGCCTTCCAAGCCATGCGCCATAAGGCGAACGCCATAAGGCGGGTTCATACCAATAAAGCCTGGCTGGCCCGGGTCAATGCCCTGGCCTTCAAGGGTTGTAGAAAGGTTGGCGCAATCGGCGCAACCAAACGTAACTATGCCCGCAAGGCCCAAGCGCTTGGCGTTACCGCGCGCAATGCCCACTGCCTGGCTATCAATATCAAAGCCGCACATAACCGGTGCGCCTTCCATGCCTGCTTCAAAACGCTCGTCGGCATCGGCCAGCAAACTATCGAAGGCATCGGCATCAAAATCGGCGCAGCCTTCAAAGCCCCAATAATCGCGCGATAAGCCCGGCGCACGGTCGCACGCCATCATGGCGGCTTCCAAAACCAGCGTTCCGCTACCGCAGGCAGGATCTACAAAAACGGGAGCATCGGCAATGCCTTGGGCGCCTTCGCGCTTTGCCTGGGCACGACGCAAGGCAGGCGATGCCACGCGGTCCCAGCCGCCCCATACCAACATGCCAGCTGCGAGAGCTTCTTTAAGCGGAGCTTCAACCTGCTCGCCCTGAATGCGATAGCCGCGCCTGTGCAACGATTCGCCGGCATAATCCAGCGAAACCGTTGCCTTGCCACCGTGGATAGAAACCCAAATGGGCACGCTGGGGCGCTGCGGTTGCACGCTGGGGCGAGCGCCTGTAGCGCTGCGCAGGCAGTCGCACACAGCGTCCTTCACCTTCAAAGCGGTGAACTGAGTGTTGCGAAGCTCATCATTGGTGCCGCGCGCCGTAACCGAAATGGTGGCGTCCTGCCCCACCACGCTTGCCCAAGGAAGGCTCTTAACGCCCGCATACAGGGCATCGGCCGTATGGGCGTCTATGCGCCCCATAACGCGCAGCACGCGCGATGCTATGCGCGACCACAGGCACACGCGATACCCTTCCACGCGCCCACCGAAAAACGCCACGCCGCCCTTAAGCGGACGCACGCTTTGCGCACGCAAGCGTTTTAGCTCGTCGGCCAAGATATGCTCAAAGCCCTTGGGGCACGTGGCAAAGTATTCAAAGCGTTCTTCAGTCATGGGTGTTCCTAAAAGCCGCAGATAAAAATTTCGGGTTAAATGATACAGAATTGCGCCAGCAAAACAGTAGGCGCCGTCTAGTCCGGCGAAACCAAAAAACGCCGGCAAAATCGGGGTACGCCAGCAAAACTGCGAGCGCCGCCCTGGTTTCCCAGGACGGCGCGTAGCGTCTCAAACGAGCGTTTTGCCGATCTGTCGACCGGCGAAACAGCTTAGTCTTCCAGGTAGTCCTTCAATTTCTGCGACCTGCTGGGATGACGAAGCTTGGCAAGCGTTTTGCTTTCGATCTGGCGAATGCGCTCACGCGTTACGCCAAATTCGCGGCCAACTTCTTCCAGCGTGCGCGGATGACCATCTTCCAAGCCAAAGCGAAGCGAAATAACCTTGCGCTCGCGCTCGGCCAGGCCTTCCAGCGTTTTAGCCAGCTGCTCCTGCAGCATGCTAAACGAAGCAGCATCGGGCGGAACAACCGCAGCGTCGTCTTCGATGAAGTCGCCCAGCTGGGAATCTTCCTCTTCGCCGATGGGGGTTTCCAAGGAAACCGGCTCCTGGCTGATTTTCTGGATTTCGCGAACGCGCTCGGGCGTAAGGCCCATTTCCTCGGCAATTTCTTCCGGGGTAGGTTCGCGGCCCAGGCTCTGCAGCAGCTGGCGCTGAATGCGAACCAGCTTGTTGATGGTTTCAACCATGTGCACGGGAATACGAATGGTACGTGCCTGGTCGGCAATAGCGCGGGTGATGGCCTGACGAATCCACCAGGTGGCGTAGGTAGAGAACTTAAAGCCCTTGGTGTAGTCGAACTTTTCTACCGCGCGGATAAGGCCCAGGTTGCCTTCCTGGATAAGGTCCAAGAACAGCATGCCGCGGCCAACGTAGCGCTTGGCAATAGAAACTACCAGACGCAGGTTAGCTTCAATGAGCTGCTGCTTAGCGTCCAAGCCCACCTGCTCTACGCGGGAAAGGCGACGACGGTCGCGGCGCTCAAGCTCGATTTCGCCCGCTTCGAACTTTTCGAGTTCTTCGGTAGCGGCAACGCCGGCTTCGATCTTCATAGCCAGGTCGATTTCTTCAGCTGCGGTAAGCAGCGAAACCTTACCGATTTCCTTCAAGTACATGCGAACCGGGTCGCCCGTAAGCAGGGTTACCGAAGAATCGGCAGCAGACTTGCGAGAACTGCGCTTGCGCGTGGTGCTCTTCTTCTTAGAAACCTTGGGCACCGTGATTTCGGTAGAAGCCTTGAGCTCCGACTCGGGTACGCCTTCGAGCAAGCTTTCGTCGGTAAGGTCGGATGCCTTTACCTCTTCATCTTCATGCTCGGCGCCTTCTGCCAGGTTTTCGGGCTCGACGTCAGATTCCAAGATGTGCTCGGCATCTTCTTCCTGCTCTTCAGCTTCAGCGGCCTTGGCCTCTTCGGCCTTCTTTTTGGAAGCGGCAGCCTTCTTGGTTGCCGTGGTCTTTTTTGGAGCAGCCTTCTTAGCTGCGGGCTTCTTAGCCGGAGCCTCTTCTACAGCTTCAGACTTGGCAGCAGCCTTTTTAGTGGTTGCAGCCTTGGTTGCTGCCTTTTTGGCAGGAGCCTTCTTAGCTGCGGGCTTTTTGGGGGCCTCTTGCGTTGCAGCTTCCTTAGCTGCAGCAGCCTTAGTTGCCGTTGCCTTTTTGGTTGCAGCCTTTTTAGGCGCTGCCTTGGTAGCCGCGGCCTTGGTGGTTGCAGCTTTTTTAGCAGGAGCCTTCTTGGTTGCAGAAGTTTCTTCGGTTTTAGACGTCTTTGCGCTGGTGGCCTTGGTTGCGGCCTTCTTGGCGGGAGCTGCCTTGGTAGCGGTTTTCGCAGTTGCTGCCTTGGTAGTTTTAGTTGCAGCCTTCTTGGTGGTAGCTGCCGCCTTCTTGGTGGTAGTAGACGCTGCGGCCTTTTTAGTGGTCGTCTTCTTGGCTGGCGTTTTCTTCGCCGTTTCCTTCGTTGCCGTTTCCTTGGAATCGGTTTGTGCTGAGGAAGCCTTTGCCACGTTGTTTCCTTCCCACGTCTTGTGCGTAATTTGGGCGCAGTACGCCCATTGAAAATATCAAGTTATTTTAACTAAACCATGCCCGTTAATCTAGCCCTTATTTTGGGTGAGCAGCCAAAATGCGCAGAACGCTACAGCGCAGCTGGCTACGGCGTAAAGGCCAGCCCTCGGAGCCGCGCCCCCACAAGCCCAGGCTGTGGCCGTGCGTGCAAAGCCCGCCCCTACTGGCACAACCCCATGGTTCAGCCCGCAGAACGCTACCGTGCGGCTGAATACGGTGCGAAGGCCAACCCTACAGAAGGCTTACCGGGTCGATATCGATGCTCACGCGCACATCGGGCTGCACGGGCCTGGTGCGAAAATACTGGCCAAAGCGCTGGCCGATGCTGGCCGCAGGCGGCACCTTCACCAAAATGTGATAGCGCCACTGGCCCTTCAAGCGCTCAAGCACGCAAGGCGTGGGCGGCAGCAACACCCATCCCTCAAGGCCGGCGGCAAGCTCGTTTAAATCTTGGAACAAACTGGCCGCAACCTCGCGCACGCGCTGTTCGTTTTTGCCCCAACACAGCACATTGGCCAAACGAACAAACGGCGGGTAACCCAGGCCCTGGCGCAGCTCCAGTTCGCTTTGCAAAAATATTTCGCGGTTGTAGCTTGCAGCAGCGCGAATGGCAACGCTTTGCGCGCTGTAGGTTTGCACCACCACATACCCCGGCTTGCTGGCGCGCCCGGCGCGGCCCGCCACTTGCTCTATAAGATCAAACGTGCGCTCCGAACTGCGGAAATCGGGCAACTTCAGCATGGTATCGGCGTTGATTACGCCCACCAGGGTTACCTCGTCGAAGTCGAGCCCCTTGGCAATCATCTGCGTGCCCAACAGCACGGCAGCACCAGGAGCGGCAAAGGTTTCAAGCAAACGCTGATGCGCGCCCTTGCGAGCAGTGGTGTCGGCGTCCATGCGCACCACCGTGCATTCTTGGTTGGCCAAAAGCTCATTGAGCTCGGCTTCTACCCGCTGGGTGCCGGCGCCAAAACGCTTTAAGTAGGGGCTTCCGCATTCGGGGCACACGGCAGGCACGCTGCGATGGCTGCCGCAATGGTGGCACACCAGCTTGGCTTCGCGCTCGTGATAGGTAAGCGAAGTTGAGCATGAATCGCATTCGGGAACAAAACCGCAATCGCGGCACAGCAAAAACTGTGCGAAACCGCGTTGGTTAAGCAGAAGCACGGCCTTTTCGCCCTTGGCCAGGGTTTCCAAAAGAGCACGCTTCAGCTCGCGCGAAAACATAGAACGATTACCGCCGCCAAATTCGCGGGCCATATCCACCACTTTGATTTGCGGCATGGGCTTGCCGTTGGCGCGCTGGGGCATTTCTACCCGCTGCCAATGCTCGTTTACGCGGCACTGATGCAGCGCTTCAAGCGAAGGCGTAGCGCTGCCCAGCATAAGCACACCGCCGTGGGCCCGGGCCATCCATTCGGCAACATCGCGCGTAACGTAGCGCGGCGCTTGGTCTTGCTTGTAACTGCCTTCATGCTCTTCGTCGATAATAACCACGCCCACGTTTTGCATGGGGCAGAACAGCGCGCTACGGGCGCCAACCACAACGCGGGCCTGGCCTTCGCGAATAAGATCCCACTGGTCAAAGCGCTCGCCCTGGCTCATACGCGAATGAAGCACCGCCACCGTGTTGCCAAAACGGCCACGGAAGCGCGCCACCGTTTGCGGGGTGAGCGAGATTTCGGGAACCAAAACAATGGCTCCCCTGCCCTGGGCCAGCGCCTGTTCGATAACGCGCAGATACACTTCCGTTTTGCCCGAGCCGGTAACGCCATCTACCAACACCACATGGCCGCTGTTGTGCTGGGCGGCCTGTTCGTAGGCTGCCACGGCAGCTTGCTGGCTTTGGGTTAACTGGGGGCGCTCTTGCGCGCGCGTTTGGAATGCCGAACTAGCCTCTTCAGGCGAGCGCATGCGGCGACGCCGCTCGATGTGCACCACGCCCTTCTTTTCCAGCGACTTTAAGGTTTGCTGCACCTGGCCATATTCGGCAGTGAGCTCGGTTACGCGAAGATCGCCCTGTTGCAGGGCCGCCAAAACCAGCTCTTGCTTTACGGCGCCCTTGCGCGGTTTGAATTCAGCGGCTTGGGGCGTAAGCGTTACCCAGCGCTCATCTACCTGGGCAACCAGCGGGCGCGTTACCTGCCACGTGCCTTCGATGCGCTCTACGCGCGGCACGCCACCTGGCGGCATGAATAGGCGAATGCAAGCCGAAAACGGCGCCAAATAGCGATTGGCCAAAAATTGCGCGCACTGGGCACCAATTTGGGTAAAGCACGGCTTGCCCAGCACTTCTTCTACCGCGCGAAGCTTGGATTGACAGATGTCTTTAGGAGCCTGGGGGCTAATGGCGGCCACAAAACCTACCGCCTTACGCCTGCCAAAGGGCACCAACACCGGACAGCCAATTTGCAGCTGTGCAGCCACAGGGTCGGGCTCGGTTTTTGGGTTGGCGACAACCAGGGTAGCTTCGGCAAGTTGGGCAGGTTGAGCAACAGAAACTTCAGCGGCTTCTGAATTGGCCGCGGTTTCGGCCGCCAAAAAATCTTCTAACGTAGGCTGAGCCGGCGCCTTGGGCTTGGCCGCAGCCTTGGCCTTGCCGCGTTTAGGGTTGGCAAACTGCGCCCGTTCTTCTGCGGTTTCGGGCACAGCATAGGTATAGGGCGCATCCAGCGCCGCAGTAGGAATATCTAAGATTACCGATGCAAACAGCATGCGCTAGGCAATACCGCAGGCAGCCTTCAGGGCTTCGGCCTTGTTGGTGGCTTCCCAGGTGAATTCAGGCAGCTCGCGGCCAAAATGGCCATAAGCTGCAGTTTTGCGATAAATAGGACGGCGCAAATCAAGCTCGTCGATAATGGCGCCGGGGCGCAGGTCAAACACCTTGGTTACCGCTTCTTCAATAGCAGAATCGGCCACCACGCCGGTGCCGAAGGTTTCTACCATTACCGAAACGGGGCGTGCAACGCCAATAGCGTAGGCAATCTGCACTTCGCAGCGGCTTGCCAGGCCGGCAGCCACCACGTTTTTGGCAACCCAGCGCGCGGCATAAGCGCCCGAGCGGTCTACCTTGGTGCAGTCTTTGCCGCTGAAAGCACCGCCGCCATGACGGCCCATGCCACCGTAGGTGTCCACAATGATTTTGCGGCCGGTAAGGCCAGCATCGCCCATGGGGCCGCCCAATACAAAGCGGCCGGTGGGGTTAATGTAGAGCTCCAAGTTTTCGGCCAGGGGCACGCCCTCGGCCTCAAACACGGGGTTGATAACGTTTTCGATAAGCTCGCGGCGCAGAACCTCGGGCTCGGTTTCTTCAGAATGCTGGGTGGAAATAACCACCTTTTCTACCTGCGTGGGCACGTCGTTTACATAACGCACCGAAACCTGGGTTTTGCCATCGGGGCGCAGGTTGGGCATGGTGCCGTTTTTGCGCACCTGCGAAAGGCGCTCGGACAGGCGATGCGCCAGGTAGATGGGCATGGGCATAAGCGTTTTGGTTTCGTTGCAGGCATAGCCAAACATCATGCCCTGGTCGCCCGCGCCAATTTGATCGTACGGGCTGGTGGCCTGGCCGCTTTGGGTTTCGAACGATTCATCTACGCCTTGGGCAATGTCGGGGCTTTGCTCGTGAATGGTGTTCAAAACGCCGCACGTGTCGCAGTCGAAGCCGTACTTGGCGCGGTCGTAGCCGATTTCGCGCAAAACCTGGCGCGCGATGTTGGGAACGTCCACGTAGGCCTGAGTGCGAATTTCACCCGTAACCATAACAAGGCCGGTGGTAGCCACGGTTTCGCACGCGCAACGCACCTGCGAAACATCGGCCGGAAAGCCGTCGGGGGCAACGTAGCCCTTAGCCTGCAGCTCAATTTCCTTGGCCAGAATGGCATCCAAAATGGCATCAGAAATTTGGTCGCACACCTTATCGGGGTGGCCTTCGGTTACCGATTCACTGGTGAACAAGTATGAGCGCTGGCTTTCCTGCATGAAGCGTCCTTTCGGCTAGGGCGGCAGTGTGGCGCTGCCCCAAAATTCAATCCCCCATATAGTAACGTGAAGCGGGCCAGGTTTTGCCCGCACCACCAAAACTGCAGCCAGTGGTATAAGCCGTACAGCCCGGTGCTATACGGGGCGCGGGCGCACCGCTCGCAGCCAGCGCCACAGCCCTAACCAACCATGGCGCTGCTCCAACCGGCCGCGCTCCAATTTAAGCCGCGCAACCAGAACCGCGGCCGCCGGAATAAGACCCCAAATTGAGCCGCGCCCCTTCCCCAACCAGCCGTTTCTGTGCAAAATTCCTGCAAAAATGTTGATTTATCTACAGCTGTTGACTATTCTTTCAGCACAGGACAAACACGGATAGATTTGGGGAATATCCATGGCAGACATCAGGGCAAAGAAAACCGACAGGCGCGTAGTGCGCACCCGCAACGCAATTCGCGAGGCTTTCTGCGAGCTTTTGCTGGAAACCAATTACAGCAAGATCACCATCACTTCGCTGGCCAAGCGCGCCGATGTAGACCGCAAAACCTTCTACACCCACTATTCTTCCATCGAAGCCCTGCTCGAAGATGTTGTGCGCACTCAGGTTGAAGAAAGCCTGCATGGCCTGGGCTTTGCCGACCTAACCGCCGACCATGCGGCCTTTACGCGCCGTTTGCTAACCGCCGTGGAAGCATCGCTTCCCTTTACGCGCGAACAGCTGCGCACCGTTACCAACAACGTGCCCACCAACGAATTTTTGCGCATTTGGACCGCCATCATGAAGGAGCGCGTCGAAAAACAAACCGCTCCCCTTTCCCCGGATGAAGACGAGCGCTTGGAACTGCTCATTGAGTTTTACTTGGGCGGCGTTTTGAACGCTTACCTGTGCTGGCTGCACAGCGGAAGCAAGCTGCCCTTCGAAGACATGCTCAACGTAATTAGCAGCAGCGTTTCGAACGGCCTTACTGGCGCCTTCAACTCGCACGTTAGGTTCTAAATAAGTTCCGGCCACGTTCTAGCGTCTTTCCATGCGCAAGCTGCGCTTTACGGGTACACTTTCTGCAAGCAAACAAACAGGAAGGGCACCATGCAAAGCAACGCTCAGCTCACCGAAGAATATTTCGCCATTGCCAACGAAGAACTGAATGGCGACATTGAAGGCCGTCGCGCCGCATTCGACTACATGAAGAATTCCACGGCCATTGTGCATCACAAGGTTGTGGCCTGCTCGTTTGTGCCGCGCTTGTACAACGACGAAAGCTGGGAAGCGCTGCGCAACATTGCCGAAACCACGCACACCATTCTGTGCAAGGTTATTGAGCACTACCAAAACACGCCCGAATATCGCGATGTGTTCAGCTTCGACGAGCGCCTGAAGGAACTGGTGCTGCTGCCCCGCGGCTACGCCGACCCGTTGCCGTTTGCGCGCATCGATGTGTTCCTGAACGAAGACGACCTTACCTGCGGCTTTTGCGAATTCAACGGCGACGGCAGTGCCGGCATGAACGAAAACCGCGAAATTACCAACAGCATTTGGGACACCGCCACCTTCCGCACCTTTGCCGAGCGCCACAAGGTGCAATACACCGAGCTGTTTGATTCCTGGGTGCAAGAATTCATTCGCATTTACGAGCACTCCAAGCATTTTGTGCCCGGCGCACGCTTTGCCATCTGCGACTATCTTGACCATGGCGTGGTCGATGAATTCAAGATCTACGCCAAGTACTTTGCGCGCTACGGCTACGAATGCGTGGTGTGCGATGTGCGCGACCTGCAGTTTGACGGCGGCATGCTGTGCGATGCCGACGGCATGCCCATCCATGCCATTTGGCGCCGCAGCGTAACCAACGATGTCTTGGAATTCTGGGACGAATCGCAGGCACTTATCAACGCATGCCGCAAAGAAGCGGTGTGCCTTATTGGCAGCTTTGCCGGCCACCTGGTGCACGACAAGCAGATTTTCGAAGTGCTGCGCCACCCCAAAACCAAGGCCATCCTTACCGAAGAAGAAAACGAATTCGTTGAGCGCCACGTTCCCAAGACGCTGTTCTTGGATGAGCGCGAAATTGACCTTGGCGAAGTGCGCAACAACAAGGATGCATGGATTATCAAGCCCACCGATGCCTACGGCGCCAAGGACGTATACGCCGGCGTTTCGTGCACGCAAGAGCAGTGGGAAGAACTTATTGAGCGCTTTGCCAACGGGGCATCGGGCGCACCGTTTATTGTGCAAACGTATTTGACGCCCTACAAAACCCGCACCATGCCGCCCGATGAAGATATCGAAAACCTGGCCGATGACCAGGTTAAACGCGAAGGCGAAATGTACAACAACCTAAGCGGTTTGTACCTGTACAACGGCCGCTTCCAGGGCATCTTCAGCCGCTTGGGGCCGCTGCCCACCATCAGCAAAGACCTGAAGGGCATTACCGCCGCAACCATCCGCGTTAGGGACTAGCCGTGAGTTTGCTTCGCCGCACTCTAACCTGGCTGCTTACGGTGGCGTGCGCCGTGGGCATTGCCTACAGCCTGTTTGGGCTGGGCTTTTTGGCATGCACCACTTCGCAGGCAACCGCTGCAATTGGCGGCACGTTTTCGGGCTGGGACAACACGGTTTTTGGCAAGCAGAATATGGCGCAGATTGCAGAGGAAACGCGTGCGTTCAGCATCGACGGCGCTTCCACCGATGCGCTGTTTGATGC
>CAVFVF010000045.1:0-11676 GCA_963625925.1 Eggerthellaceae bacterium
CCCTTGTTGCAATGGCTAGATTCTTGCCGGTTTTGACAGGCGCCGGTGGCCAGGTGAACACGCCGACAGCCAACGCAGCCGGCCAGATCGCAGGCCAACGGGTCAACGTTGTCGGCCAGATGGACAGGCCAGCGCGCGCTGGCCAACACCTACCAAATAGGCTTCTTGCCGTTTTCCAAACGCTCGGGCTTTTTGGGCAGCTTGGCGTAAATCCAAACGTCGTACACCGCAAAGCAGCACACCACAGCACCCATCGCGTAATACCACGGGTTGGCCTCCAAGCCAAAGTAATTGGGGCTGATAAGCGCCCACATATTGCCCGGGTTAAAGCTCATCACCGCAACCAGCACCAGCACGATAACCAGCTGCCAGCAGGTACCCACGCGCGTTTTGCGCGTACTCCAGAACATACCTGGCACGCACACGATAAGCACCTGGGTGAAGATCCAGAACTTGAACATCGAAACGTCGCCCAGCTCCACACGCAGGAAGTTCAAACTTACGAAGAAGATGGCGATCTGCGCGGCGCACCACAACACAGCTTTGCCGGTAGAAGCATCGGCACCCCAAATAGCCACGCGCTCGGTGGTAACGGCCTGCCAAAGGCAGAAAATCTCAAAACCAACCCATACAATTTCGCCCACGCAGCCCAGCATAAAGAACCAGAAATGGTCGCACTGGTTCCAAGCACACCAGAATACAAACACGCCCATCAGGTCGGCAGCGAAATAGAAGGTGTGCAGCCAAACCGGGTACGGAGCCGAGCCTTCGCGCAGTACCAGCACAAACGAATACACGTACACCAAAAAGCCCAGGATAAACGTGATAAGCAGCACCGTTAGCGTGGTGGCAAAACCAGGCGCACCAGGCGTTAGCGCAGTTACGAAGTCCGACAGCAAAACGTCGGCATTTATATAGGTTGAAAACAGCGATTCGATCATTGGACCCTCCCTTTACATCCCAACAGCAAGCAGCTTGAAACAACCAACAGAAACCGCAGGCGAATACCGCCGAAAGCAAGGCCGGCAATTGGGTGGCCCGCTCGTTACGGGGCCGGGCTCGCCCTGCTCACAGCAAAGCCGAGACGCCCAGCCATCCTTGGCCGCCAAGCCGGCCGCTGCGTAAACAACTTCGCGAACTCGCCAGCCTGACACTGTGCACCTGTCCGTGCAACGAGGCCTGCACACAGCCCGACGGCACTGCTCTGGCCCAGCCATCCGCGCCACAGTTCCCTGTGAATGCTGTACGTGATGGTAATCTTGCAAACCTATACATGTCAAGGAAACAATGGCGTACTATAACAACAGTCATAGCTGCAAACAGCACTCGCGCTGCGAAAGGAAAGCTCATGCCGCGCCCCAAAAACGAACAGCTGAAAGCCCAGATAGTTCGCATTGCCGCAAAGCAATTCGCAAGCAACGGATACAAGGCCACTTCATACACCAGCATTGCGCAGGAGTGCGGCATAAGCAGGAACTTGGTGCAGTACCACTTCCCCAAAAAGGAAACGCTGGCCATCGCTTACATGGAAAGCGTGCTGGCGCGCAGCATGAAAAAGCTCGGCCTTAGCGACAACAGCGTGCATGACAACCTGCCCGCAATCAAAAACGTAGGGGCAGCTTTCTTCGAAACGCTGCTGGCCAAACCCGGAACGCGCCTGTTTTTGAGCGACGTTATTTCCAGCCGGGAACTCACCGAAAGCGTGCTGGCCTTCAACTATGAATGGGCCCTTGCGCACGTCACTATCCCCGAAGACGCCAACCTAGACGCCGCAATGCGCACCGTGGTAGCGCGCATGGGCGGATTCTACGAGCTGCTGTTCTGGAGCCTTAAAAACAACAAGCCCTTCGATGCCAAGCGCGAAATAAGCATCGTGGTAGAAGCCTTCGCCGAAGCTCTGAAATAAGGGCATAAAAAAAGGCGCCCCGTAGGGCGCCCAACCAGAATACTTAGGTTATTCAGCCTTTTCTTCGGTAGCCTCTTCTGCGGGAGCCTCAGCCTCAGCAGCAGGAGCTTCCTCTGCAGCAGCCTCTGCCTCAGCGGCAGGTGCTTCTTCTGCGGTAGCCTCAGCCTCAGCGGCAGCCTTAGCAGCTTCCTCTTCAGCCTTCTTGGCGTACTCAGCAGCACGCTCAGCCTTAGCAGCAGCCTTAGCTTCGCGCTCGGCCTTCTTAGCAGCCTCTGCAGCTTCTACAGCAGCAGCGCGCTCTGCCTTCTTGGCAGCTTCGCGAGCAGCAACAGCCTCGGTAGCAGCGCCGAACTTGTTAGCAAAGCGCTGTACGCGTCCGCCGGAGTCGATGAGCTTCTGCGTGCCCGTGAAGAACGGGTGGCAGGCGTTGCAGATGTCAACGCGGATCTCAGACTTGGTGGAGCGAGTCTGGAAGGAGTTGCCGCAGGTGCAGGTTACCGTGCAGTCAACGTATTCGGGATGGATATCAGTCTTCATTAGGTCTCCTTCTTTGCCTTGGTTTCCGACCAAGGCGAGATAAGCCTATTAAATATACCGCACCGAGCGCGTTTTGCAAGAACCGAAATGCGAATCTGCGGTATATCCTAAAACCGCCCACAAAGCCGCTCCTAAGCGCCCACAGCAAACAGCCAAACCTACAGCCACTGCTCACGCATCAGCTGCCACTTAGCATCGCGCTCGGCCACAACCAAGTCGATATCTTCATCGTTTAGGGCCTTAAACCTGCCCTGATGCTTCAAGTAATCGCGCACGGAAGTAAATTCCTTGGGGTTGCGGTTGAGCTTGAACTGGCCGTTTTCATATTCAGCCAGGTACCACAGGCCGCAATCCACAATTTCCTTGGCAACATCGATGGTTTCGTCCACGCCGCAGCCCCAACCGGTTGGGCACGGGGCAATAACGTGAATGTACTTGGTGCCCTTGATGCTGGCGGCCTTTTCAACCTTGCGAATAAAGTCGTTCAAATAACCCACCGAAGCGGTTGCCGCATACGGAATGCCATGCGCGGCCACAATTTCGAACATATTCTTCTTCTGCGTAAGGCAACCGCGCGTATTGCCCGCCACCGGCGTAGTGGTGGTTTTAGCGCCATACGGCGTGCACGAGCTCTTTTGAATGCCCGTGTTCATGTACGCCTCGTTGTCGTAGCAGATGTAAATAACGTTGTCGTTGCGGTCGATGGTGCCCGAAAGTGCCTGTAGGCCAATATCAGCCGTGCCGCCGTCGCCGGCAAAGCCCACAACCGTATAGTCGTCAGGGTTTTTGCCTTGGGCCTTCAAGCCAACTTCGATACCGGAAATTACCGCAGAAGTTGCCGCAAAAGGCGTGATCATGGCGTTGTTCGAAAAGCTCAGCTGCGGAAAGTTAAAGCCTGTGGCGCTCATGCAGCCAGCCGGCAGCGCGGCCACCGCATTGGGGCCCAGCACCTTCAGCGCATGGCGAACCACCAGCGAACCGCCGCAACCGGCGCACGCCTTGTGGCCAAAGAAGAATTCATCGTCGGTGATGTTGCGTGCATTGATAGCCATTACGCATCAACCTCCTTGCCCAATTCGTCGGCCGGGGAATCCACGCCCAAGAAGCTTACACGCGGGCCCTCATAGGTGCCTGCGGCCAGCTGCTGCAAGCTGCGGTAAGCCCCGCGCATCTGGGCAACGGAAATATCGTCGCCGCCCAGGCCGCCCACAAAGTTGAGCGAGGGAATTAACAAGCCCGCACGCTGCAAGGCCGACTGCACGTTGGTAAATACCGTGCCCTCGGCGCCAAACGAAACGTCCTGCTCCATAACGCCAACAGCCTTAACGCCCGCAAGAGCCTTGGCAATAGCGTCGTAGGGCATGGGGCGCAGATAGCGAATGCGCAGCATGCCGGCCTTGGTGCCCTGCTCGCGCAGCGCATCAACCGTGTTGCGCGCCAAGCCAGCCATAGAACCAAGCGTTACCAGCACCACTTCGGCGTCATCGCAAAGATAGTTTTCAACCATGCCGGGGTACTGACGGCCGAATTCACGAGCGAATTCGGCTTCCACCTGGTTAACCACGGCTTCTGCATCCAGCATGTCGTGATGCTCCCAGTACTTGTAGTAACGGTTGTACTCAGGGCCGGCGGAATAGCCGATGTTAACCGGGTTTTCGAAGTTAAAGCAATTGGTGGTTTCGTACGGCGGCAAGAAGGCATCGGCCTGCTCGGGCTCGGGCACGTCTACCATTTCGTAAGTGTGCGTAAGGGCAAAGCCGTCGATGTTCACCATTACCGGCGTCATAACGTCGGGGTGTTCGGCCAAACGGTACGCCATCAATGCCAAATCCAGGGCTTCTTGGTTGGTATCGGCGTACACCTGAATCCAGCCGTGGTCCAAAAGCGCCAAGCTGTCGCGCTGGTCGCCATAAATGTTCCAGGGCAGCGCAGTAGCGCGATTGGCGTTCATCATCACAATGGGGAACCTGCCACCTGCGGCATAGGTAAGGCATTCGGCCATGTAAAGCAGGCCCTGGCTAGAAGTTGCCGTAAACGTGCGAGCGCCCGTGGCCGAAGCGCCAATGCATGCAGAAAGCGCCGTGTGCTCCGATTCCACATGCATATACTCGGCTTTAAGCTGGCCCGCCTCAACCATTTCGCTCAAACGCTCAACCACAACGGTTTGCGGAGTGATGGGATAAGCAGAAATCACCTGCGGGCGTGCAAGGCGCACGCCTTCGGCAAACGCTTCGTCGCCCGATAAGAACTTGCGCATGCTACTCCCCTTCCTTTTCAGCGGCCTCTTCGGCAGCACGTGCCTGGCCTTCGGGAATCATGGTGATGGCGTCGCTGGCACAGCAGCGGGCGCAAATGCCGCAACCTTTGCAAAAGTCCAGGTCGAGCGCTACCGAAGTATCGGTGCGGTTGGCAGGGAACTGCTCGCGGTTGTTTTCGACCTTAAACACTGCGCCATCGGGGCAGTACATGTAGCACTTCAAACAACCCGTGCATTTGGCAGGGTCTACCACCGGGCGTTCGTTGCGCCAACCGGCGTTTTTCACCGTTAGGTAGCCCGCAGCAAAGCAGGTGCTGCGCGCATATTCGGTGGGGTTTAAGTTGTCGGTCTGCAAAACAGGGATGCGACAAGGGCGACGCCCAGGGTAGCCCTGGCGAAGCTCGTTGCTGCTCTGGGCATCGGGCGTGCGATACCCCACGGCAACGGTTGGTTTATTGGATGGGCTCACGTGAATTCCTCTCAGGTGAAAAACTAGGCTAGGCTGCCCTGAATATGCGGGGCGTGGCCTGTGGCGCGGAACTGCTCAAACTCCGCCACCACCGCTTCGATGATGGCAAGGTTTTTGGCGTGCAGCTTAGGCGGCATGTATTCGTGCACCGAACGCTGCATGCATTCAGCCGTAATATCGCCGTCCAACGCCAAGATGGCGCCCAAAAACACGGTATTGGGGATGGGCCTTCCCAAGATTTCTTTGGAAATACCGTCGGCATCAATGGAAACAATGCGCTTATCCTCGAAGCTGCGCAGGCTGTTTACCAGCACAATACCTTCGGGCTTGAGCTCTTCTTCCCAGCCTTCGCCCACCAGCGTGTCGTCCAAATACACCACGTAATCGGCCTTCGAAACAGCGCTTCTATCGCCAATAGGCTTGGTGTCGATTTTGGTGAACGCGCGCATGGGAGCACCGCGGCGCTCAGGGCCAAACGAAGGAAACGCCAGCGAATAGCGCCCTTCGGGGAATGCCCCTGCAGCGCCAAGCAAGCGAGCCGCCGTAAAGGCGCCCTGCCCTCCTCGGCCATGCCACAAAACCTCTTTCATGCTTGTCCTCTCGTATATAGGCAAAGCCAGGCGGGCTGCCTGGCTTTACAAAAATGCTTTATGTTCGCGCTATTACAAGCGTGCGTACTTTTCCAGGTTGTTCTTCAAGCCGGAAAGGAAACGCTCGCCCAACGCAGAAAGCTCAGTGCCTTCCTTTACGATAACGCCCAGGCGAAGCGTAACGTCGGTTTCGAGCGGAACGGTGGCAAGTGCGCTGCCATCGGAAATGCCTACCAGAATGCCACTGGTTACGTTGTAGCCGTTCAGGGCAACAATAAGCTCGGAAAGCGAAGCGCGATCGGTTACCGCGATTGATTTGCTGCGCGGCACGCTTGCCAATGCTTCCTCGGCAAAAGCGGCGCCTAAGCCCTCTTCCTGTTCAAAGTACAAGTAGGGGTAGTCGGAAAGCGCTTCGAGCGAAAGGCTTTTGGCGTTTACCAGCGGATGGCTCTTGGGCAGCGCCACCTGCGGGGCCGATTCGGCCAAAGTTTCAAACTTAACGCCGGCCTTTGCAAAGGCAGCGTCCAGCTCTGCTGCTGTTTCAGTCGTCTGGAACAGCACGCCCAGCTCGCTTTTGCCCTGGGCCACATCGTCGATTACGCCCTGAGTGGTACCAGAACGGAATGCGTAGTTGTAGCTATCGCCACCAGCTGCCAAAACAGTTTGGGCGAAGGTCTGCACGCTAAACAGATAGTGCTGACCAGAAACTGCGAATACGTTGCTCATAGTTTGGCTCCTTAGTTGTTGCCGCGCTCGTCGATGAAGCGGGATGCCTTGTGCTCGGAGGAAACACCAAGCTTGTCGGTGTCGTACACGATTACCTTTGCGGGGCGTACGCCGGTGTGGGCCTTCAGTGCAGCCTCCACGCGCTTGGCCACTGCGTCAAAGGGCTCGTCGCTGCCAGCAGCGCGCTCTACCGAAACCTCGTAGCAGGTAGAGAAGTTCTTGTCGTATACGCGAATGAGGTATTCGCCGGTAACGCCCGGTTCTGCACGAACAACGTACTCAACGTCGCTCGGGAACACGTTTACGGCGCCAACAATAAACATCTCGTCCTTACGGCCGGTTACGTGGATACGGGCATGGGTACGGCCGCACTCGCAGGTTTCGGTGGAAACGTATCCGATGTCGCCGGAGCGGAAGCGGATCATGGGACGAGCCTTCTTCATAAGGGTGGTGTAGGTAAGCTCACCAGTGCTGCCGGGCTCCAAAACCTCGCCGGTGTTGGGGTCGACGGTTTCAACCAGAATCTGATCTTCTACGATGTGCAGACCATCCTTAACCTCGCACATTGCAGCGCAGGCACCGTAGATGTCGGAAAGGCCGAAGAAGTCGCGCACGTCAGCGCCCCACAGATCTTCAATGGCTTCACGGGTGGACTTGATGGAGCCGCCGGGCTCGCCAGCCACGATGATGGTTTTGATGTTGAAGTCGGTTTTGGGGTCCAGGCCCTTGGCCTTGATCTTCTGGCCCAGCGTCCAAGCGTAAGAAGGCGAGGTCCAAATAACGGTAGGCTGGTAGTTCTTCAAAACGAAGATGAGGCGGTCGGAGGGCACAGCGCCTACCCAAATTGCCAAAGCGCCCAAGCGCTGAGCGCCAATTACGTCGGGGCCGCCAACGTACAGGGCGAAGTTAAGGCCATGAACATAACGGTCGTTGGGGCGCATACCGGCCTGCCAGAACAGGCGAGCCTCGGTGTCCTGCCACAGGTCAAAGTCTTCCTGGGTAAAGGGGCTTACCGTAGGAACGCCGGTGGAACCGGAAGAGGTAGCCATGAAGATTACTTCTTCTTCAGGCACAGAGCACATCTCGCCGAAGAAGGAACCAACGTGCTGAGTAGCGCGCTCGGTTTTCTTGTCGCAGAAGGGAAACTTGGCCAAATCTTCCAAGCTGTTAAGGTCGGAGGGCTTTACGCCAGCTTCGTCGAAGGAGCGCTTGTACCATACCGTGTTGTCGTAGGCATACTGGAGCATTTCCTTCAGGCGGCCAAACTGCAGCTTCTCGATTTCGGGACGGGGCATCGTCTCGATTTCGGGATCGTAGTACTTCTGGTCGTAGGGGATGTTCTTCTTTGCCATTCTTGTTGCTCCTTGTTTTAAGGCTTATTGGTTCTGTCGTCTTGGGGGAAGTAAAAGTCGACGCGACTTATAAAACCACCGCTGGCATTCCATGGCAATAACCTGGGCAATTGCATATAAAAATGCTTGGGTATAGACAAAACCTATAACAAAGAACCCCCAGGTAAACTAGGGGTTCTTGCTAAATTCGAACGAAATATAGGGCCAAATTTCCCATTTGGCACCAAAGATTTTTTGCGCGCAGGCTATTTCTCCACGTGGTTGCCACGATTTACATGCTCGGGCTTAAGCAGCACTACCCCACCGCGCTCAGCGATTTCTTCAGGGGTCATACGGGTGTTGAGCTCGGCCGCGAATTCGTCCAAGCCAATTCCGCAGCGTTCAAGCAACACCATAAGGTGGTACACCACATCGGCGCTTTCATAGCGAAGGTGGTTTACCTGGGCCTCGTCGCCTTCGTTGTACACCACGTCTTTTGCAGCAAGCGTAGCCTCGTGAGCTTCTTCGGCAACCTTCTTCAAAAGCGTATCGATATCACCGGTTAGCAAGCGATGGGTATAGCTTTCATCACCCGCATTGCGACGCTCGTGGATGGTTTTAGCCAAAGATTCAAGCGATGCACCGATCTGGCTTTGCGGTGGCGTGCGATCGTCGGAAAGATACGTTTTAGACATAGGTGCTGCCTTTCTTGTTTTGCGTAGGGTTAAGGGTACCACGCGCCAAGCTCAACAACGACGAACAAAAAAGAGCGCCCCGAAGGGCGCTCTTAGTTTAGCGTTTCAGCTTACTCCTCAGAGTTGCTGCTAGCCTCTTCCGCGGCGCTGGTGCCGTGGAAGCCCAGGTCGGAACCAAGCAGAGCATCGAGCTCTTCAAGGTTGCGCTGGTAGGAACGCGGAGGCAGAGCCTCGCCCAGCATGTCCTCGCCTTCGGTGTTGAAGGTTGCGGGCTGGTCGCCACCGATAAGAACCGTGTCATCGGGGCTGAATACCATATCGAGCAGCTGGCTCATGTCGTCGCGCGATGCCTGCAGGTCGTCTTCGATGACGCTGGAAAGACCATGCTTTTCAAGGCCTTCCTTCAGCTCTTCGATAGCCTTGGAGCCGATGCCCTCGATGCGAATGAGGTCATCTTCGGTGTGGCCCACCAAGTCGGCAACCGTTTCGATGCCTGCTTCGCTGAACTTATTGGCCCAGCGCTGCGAAACACCCAGGTCGTCGTAGATGTACAGACGTGCATCCTCGTCGGAGAGGTTGTTTGCGCGGTAGCCGCCAACCATCGAAGCGAAGTAGCTTGCGTAGTCGGAGCCAGCACCCAGGTAACCGTCGCCATCAAGCGACCAATCCTGCGGCTGAGGCAGCAGCTCTTCGATTTCGCGAAGGGCCTCGGGGGCAGAATCGGGCAGGCGCTCGGAGTCAACCTTATCGACCGGAACGCCGCGGTAGGTAAGACCAACCTCGTGGTAGCGCTTAAGGCCGGTACCAGCCGGGATGGGCTTGCCGATGATAACGTTTTCCTTCAGGCCCTGCAGGGTGTCTACCTTGCCCTCGATAGCGGCATCGGTAAGAACCTTGGTGGTTTCCTGGAACGATGCAGCAGAGAGGAACGAATCGGTAGCCAGCGAAGCCTTGGTGATGCCCAGCAGCAAAGGCTGGCCAACCGGGGGCTCCTTGCCTTCAAGAACCAGAGCATTGGCGGTGTCTTCGAATTCGAAGCGGTTCACCTGACGGCCAGGCAGGTAATCGGAATCGCCGGGGTCGGTAACAGCAACCTTGCGCAGCATCTGACGGGCAATAACCTCGATGTGCTTGTCGTTGATGTCTACGCCCTGGGAAACGTATACGTCCTGAACCTGAGCCACGATGTAGCGCAGAGTGGTGTTGGCATCGGTAAGGCGAAGCAGGTCGTGGGGGTTCACAGAACCCTTGGTGAGCTGCTGGCCAACCTCAACTTCGCAACCATCGGTTACGCCGGGAAGCAGCGTAGCGCGGGCAGAAACCACGTACTCGCGGATGTTGCCCTCCTGGTCGTGAACGGTCAGGGTCTTGTTTACCTTGTCGGCGGTTACCTGAAGGGTGCCGCTGATTTCAGCCAGAACAGCCTGGCCCTTAGGCTTGCGAGCCTCAAAAAGCTCGGTAACACGGGGCAGACCGTGGGTGATGTCTTCACCTGCAACGCCGCCGGCGTGGAACGTACGCATCGTAAGCTGCGTGCCGGGCTCACCGATGGACTGTGCAGCGATAATGCCCACAGCGGTACCGATGTTAACCGGACGAGCCGTTGCGAGGTCCCAACCGTAGCACTTCTGGCAAACGCCGTGTTCAGCATGGCAGGTCATAACGGTGCGGATGTTGAGGTTTTCAACGCCTGCAGCCTCCATGGCCTTGAGCTGATCCATCGAAGAGATGAACTCGCCAGCCTCTACGATTACTTCGCCATTGGCATCGGCAACCGTTTCAAGCATGCAGCGACCGATGAGGTTTTCGTCGAGCTCAGCCTTGTCGTTGTGCAGCGGATAAGGAACGCCGTCGGTGGTGCCACAGTCAATCTCGCGAACGATAACGTCCTGGGCAACGTCAACCAAGCGGCGGGTAAGGTAACCGGAGTCAGCCGTACGCAGTGCGGTGTCGGCCATACCCTTTCGAGTACCGTGCGTGGAAATGAAGTATTCCAGAACGGAAAGGCCTTCGCGGAAGTTGGACTTAACAGGAATGTCGATGGTGCCACCCTTGGTGTCTGCCATCAGGCCACGCATACCAGCAAGCTGACGAATCTGCTTGATGTTACCTCGAGCGCCAGAGTCGGCCATCATGAAGATGGGGTTGAACGCATCGAAGTTGGCAGCCATTGCGTCGCCTACTTCTTCGTTGGCTTCATTCCAGATGTCTACAACCTGCTTATGACGCTCTTCGGCGCTCATAAGACCCATCTCGTAGTCTTCCTCGATGGCGGCAACCTTCTGGTCGGCGGCAGCAAGGATTTCGCCCTTCGAAGGCGGAACCGTTGCGTCGTAAACCGAAACGGTAACACCAGCGATGGTGGCGTAATGGAAACCGGTGCTCTTCAGGCCGTCCAGGATAGGCTCAACCTCGGAAAGCGTGTAACGGTTGCAAACGTCTTCTACGATGCGGCCGATTTCCTTCTTGTTCATCTGGTAGTTCAGGAACGGATAGTTGTCCGGGAACACCGAATTGAAGATGATGCGGCCGATGGTGGTTTCAAGGCGCTGACCAGCGGTGTACTTTTCGAACTGATCGTAAGCAGAGGCAACCAGGGTGTTCTTTTCCAAACGAACCCAGATCTTTGCCTGCAGGTCGACACCGGTGCGGGCGTCGTAGGCGTTGCGGGCATCTGCGAAGTTAACGAATGCACGACCTTCACCGGGGAAGCCATCGCGGACTGCGGTGAGGTAGTACATGCCGATGATCATGTCCTGAGTAGGAATGGTAAGCGGACGACCATGAGCAGGCGACTTGATGTTGTTAGCGGAAAGCATGAGCACGCGTGCTTCAGCCTGAGCTTCGGCACCCAGCGGCACATGAACAGCCATCTGGTCGCCGTCGAAGTCGGCGTTGAAAGCGGTGCATACCAGCGGGTGCAGCTTGATAGCCTTGCCCTCTACCAGTACCGGCTCAAAGGCCTGAATGCCCAAGCGGTGCAGGGTAGGTGCGCGGTTGAGCAGTACCGGATGCTCGGTAATAACCTCTTCCAGAACGTCCCATACGTAGCTTGCGCCGCGATCTACTGCGCGCTTTGCAGCCTTGATGTTGGCAGCGTATTCCAGTTCTACCAGGCGCTTCATTACGAAGGGCTTGAACAGCTCGAGTGCCATCTGGCTAGGC
>CAVFVF010000046.1:0-10932 GCA_963625925.1 Eggerthellaceae bacterium
ATAAACGCAATCCATAGTGCCACTGAGGCGACGAACACTCCAACCAACGTACGGGCGGAAAGATCGTGGGCCGCTGTTATGTAATGGGGCGAGAAAGAGAGCACAATAATCGCCAAAGTAGAAACAAGGGCGAATACGAATTTTCCAGCCCTATTTTCTGGGTGAGTGAGCACACATAACAATGTGCATGCACCGGGAATTGCAATACACGCCAGCGGCAGATATTCGGGAGTATTACCTAGCCCTGTAATTAGGACGGCCCCAGCATTGTTCCAGACGAAAGATAGATTTTCGAACAAGACGTTTAGTCCTGCAACGCTTGCGCGCATTTGGGCTGTAGCGTCCAAGATTCCAAGGCTGGCAAATGCCGTAAAGGTTGCTTTTGCGATCGCCATTCCCGTAATCCCAGCAACGAATAAGCAGGTTAAAGCGGCAAGGCATTTTTTCAGCGAATCTTTCAAACTTCGGGCCGAAGCTGCAATCTCTGTGCCAAGGACGAGTTGTAGATAAAAGAACAGTCCCGTTTGGTAGAAACAAAAAAAATGGCTAAGAGCAGTAAAGTGACCACAGTCCAGCGAGTCCAAGGCTTGCGGTCCTTGGCTTTTTCCGTGAAGGTAAAACGCAAAGCAAAAGCAAGCAAAACAATGGTGGGCCCATATAGCACTAAGCAAACTTCAGGGAATCGCAGCCAATCAAGGAAAAATCCGTTTACGAAAATAAGAAGAATAGCCAAGTCGAAAGCCCAGGCTTTTGCAGCCGAACGGTCTTCTGGCGCGAGATAGTTCGAAATTGTATTAGCGATATACGTCGTGCAGAGTGCCAAGATAAGCAGAAAAGCGCCTGTGACAAATGGCTGTGTGCTAGCCGAATTTAATCCGAGCAGATAGCCTGCTTTGGCCGCTAGATAGCCAAGAGGGCGGCTGTTGCGAATATGAACCAAAGAGTCATCTAAGGCGTAGGTTATGTACGTATCTGCCGAATAATGAACGTTAAAGAAAAGCCAATATGCTGCAACCAATGCGCACAAATTTACGAAGGTCAAGAGTCCAAGTTTGGCAAACCGTTCATTTGCGAATACGTTGAACGTCGTTTTATTCATTGCCGCCCACCCTTTCGGCGATGATAAAGCGGGGGCGGCGCTTTGCCTCCAAGTAGGTTTTGCCCACGTATTCGCCGATGATGCCAAGGCTGAGCATCTGAACGCCGCCGAAGAAGCAGATAATCACCGCCAAGGACGCCCATCCGCTCACCGTGCTCCCAACAAGCCAATTGATTAGTGACCAAGCCATTCCGATGAAACCGATGAACGCTGCCACAATGCCGAAAATGGTGACTAAGCGAATAGGCTGAATCGAGAGACTCGTTATGCCATTGACGGCAAGGCCGATCATCTTGGAGAGTGGATAGTGGCTTTCGCCCCCCCCATGCGCTCGCTGCGCTCATATTCGACGGTCGTGGACTTGAACCCTACTAGAGGAACCATGCCTCGTAGGAACAGATGTACTTCTTGATACTCTGCCAGCTCGGCCAGGGCCCTTGCCGAAAGAAGGCGGTAGTCGGCATGGTTATAGATGGTTTCAACGCCCATCTTGTCCATAATTTTGTAAAAGGTTTGAGCGGTGAAGCGCTTGAATGCGGTATCGGTATCGCGAGACGAACGAACGCCGTACACAATGTCGAATCCGTCGTGGTAGGAGCGAACCATTTTATCCATTGCAGAAATATCGTCTTGGCCGTCGGCGTCTATGCTTATAGCTATGTCGCATTTGCCCTGACTGTCCATGAGTCCGGCAAAGAGGGCATTCTGGTGGCCGCGGTTCCTGGAAAGGGAAATGCCTTCGAAGGATGAGTCGGCGACAGCTAGCTGCTCTATCAGCTTCCAGGTGCTATCCTTCGAGCCGTCGTCAATGAAGCAAATTGTGCTCGTTTGGGATACGAGCCTATTGTTCTTGAGCAAGTTCAGCTCTTTTAGAAATAGCGACGCAGTAATAGGTAAAACATCTTGCTCGTTATAGCAGGGGACGAGTATGCGAAGAACGGGTAGCTGTGGTTTTTGCTTTATTGGATTATCGGGGGGCGAGCTTCTTAGCTTCCTCGGCGTGTGCCTGGGCTGATTGCGTGTTTGCTTGCATGGCTGGCTTTCGTTGCTTTGCTGGCGTTTCTGCTTGTTGAGCATGCCATTATCAGTGCTTTTGTTGGCTAATTTCGCGCAGTCGTGCCTTTCGAAGCTTCGGCGAACCATCTACTTAAGCGAGCTTATTGAAGAAGCCATCCACTGCTTCGAGCTGCTTGGCGCAGCGCTTTTGGATTTGAGCCATAATCGGTTTTTCAAGCAGCTCCCGTCGAATAGTATCAACTACGGCGCAGGCAAGGTAGATTACGATTGCGGTAATGATGCCGACTGCAATCAATCTAAACCCTCCCATTTGGTAGAGCGGTGCAAATGGTTTCCATATAACGGCCCTAACAAAGGGGTTGTCGTGTATCAGATATACGCCAAAAGCCGATTGGGCAAGGAAGTTTACAGCCTTGGAATGGAAGGGCTTGAGCTTGGCAAAGAAGCAGAACAGCGCTACCGCCATCAGGAAAGTGGGAATCATATTCTGGCCGATAAGATAGGTGGGTTCGACCGTAGTAAAGGAGCAGTAAGCTTTTGCGTAATTGATAGTTACCATGCTGCCTAAAACCACTGCCAGGCAAACTGTAAAGGCTACAAAAGGGCGTTTTATTGCCCAATGAATGGGCCAGAGCGCGACCTTCTGCCAGCCAATCGCATTGTTGCTGGGGCTGTTTAGCTCCTGGTTTTCTTTGCGTTCGCGAATATAAGCACCAATAAAGTACAGGTAGCAGAACCACACTACGTTGCTGGTGTAGGAATTGGTCAGAACAAAGGTTGGTATCACTGAGAACAGAATGAATCCAGCCAGTATCACTTTGCATTTGGCGTTGCCGGATATTTGCTTAAAGCAAAGGTTGAGCAACGGGGCCAATAAAGCCAATACTATATAGGTGGTTACGAACCAGTACTGGTTTGACGAGAGTGGCAACAGGGCGGCTTTCCATGAATTGAAATCGAGGGATCCGGGGTTTAGCGTTGCCTTTACGCCAAGGAAGACCCAAGAAAAGAAGATGGTTTCTAGCGCAAGCTTAAGTATCGATGCAGCTTTAAACCTGGAGCGCGACATAAAGTAGCCTGTGATGATTACGAAGGCGCATACACCAACTTTGCCACCGAATGAAAGAAAGTTGACCGCAATGGTTGTTGTTAGAATGCCGTCTTTCGGCCATGGCCCATGTACAGAGTAATGGTGGAGGATGATAAGGAGCATCGAAACAATTCGTAGAAGTTCGATGTTTGATTCTCGAGCTGATTTTTTTTGCACGTCTTCTCTGCTTTCACCGTTGAAATGCGATTTTAAAGTATGCCATTGTCGTCTTTTGAATACCAGCTGCCAGGGTTTAGGGGTCTAACCTAGCACACCGGGCGACCCTCAGATAGTTTGGTTGTTGCCGAGCCAGCTGCCTGTAGCAGCATTGTGTGCCTCGACTCTAGCATCTTGCCTTTGCGCTTCGAGCCTCTCTTTGCTGTTTGCTGCTAGAATTTTCAGCAGGTTTTACTTGTTTCAATGGCGGCTTTAGGAGGGCTAGGGCGCGGCAATGGGATTGCTGGAATTTCCAAAAAGGGCAGTTAAGCGCGCCATCAAGGGCGCAACGTTGGGCTTTTTGTTCCCGCGGGCGTATCGCCGTTACGCGCGCAAACCTGTTGTGCTGGGGCGCGTGCTTTTCTTCGAAACAAAAGAAAGCGCCATGCCCGATGCGTTCGACCTGCTATGGCAGCGCTGCGAGGCGGACCCGTCGCTTGACCCGCGCTACTATTCGCTGCAGCAAAACCAGGTGTCGTATGTGCAGTACCTAAAGCGCAGCTTTAAGGCTTTGCGCCAGCTTGCCCAGGCTGAAGTGGTGTTTTTGGCCGATGCGTCCGACTTGGTTAGCTGCGTGCAGCTTCGCCCGCAAACGCGCGTGGCGCAGCTTTGGCACGCCTGCGGCGCCTTTAAAAAGTGGGGTATGAGCACGGCTGATCTTAAATTTGGCGGCAGTCGCAAGCAGCTGCTGGCCCACCCGTTCTATAAAAACCTTTCGCTGGTTACGGTAAGCAGCCCCGAGGTTGCCTGGGCCTACGAAGAGGCCATGGTGCTGGGCGAAACGCCCGAAATCATCAAGCCCTTAGGCGTTAGCCGTACCGACAAGTTTTTTGATTCCGATTTTCTGGCCGGCGCGCGCGGCAAGGTTGAGGCTGTGGTGCCCCAGGCTGCCGGTAAAAAGGTGCTGCTGTACGCGCCTACCTTCCGTGGCAGGGTTTCTACCGCCGAAGCGCCTAATAAGCTGGATATTCCTGCGTTGCAGTCCGCGCTGGGCAGCGAATGGGTGTTGCTTATTAAGCACCACCCCTTTGTTAAGAACCCGCCTGCGGTGCCCGCAAGCTGCGCAGAGTTCGCCTTCGATGTTTCGGGGCAGCTGCCTATCGACGAGCTTTTGTGTGTGGCTAGCGCGTGCGTTTCGGACTACTCTTCGCTGGTGTTTGAGTACTCGCTGTTCGGGCGGCCCATGGCGTTTTTTGCCTATGACAAGGCCGAATACGACGATTGGCGCGGCTTTTACTATGACTACGACCAGCTAACCCCCGGCCCGGTGGTAACCACCAATGCCCAGCTGGTGGACTATTTGGTGCACTTGGATGAGCGCTTCGACGCCGCGCAGGTGCAGGCCTTCCGCCAAAAGTTTATGAGCGCCTGCGATGGCCACGCCACCGACCGCATCTTTCAGGAGATGTTTGGGTAGGGGACGCTATGCGCAGCCGGTGCTCCGCGAGCAAGCCGCGCGGGTGCAGAAAGCTGCCGGCCTATTCTAGGCCAGCGTTGGGAGTGGGCTTGCGGCGCTAGGCGGCCGCTATTGGCCAGCTAGCGCACTGGGTTGTGCTGTTACAATTTTGGGCAGCATTCATTAACGTTCAAAAGGGCTTTTATGTGGTTTGCATTTGTTGCGGCGATTTTGGTCGCCGTTGTTGCCTTGTATGCTCCGGGCTATTTGTTTTTTAGGGCATTTGGGCTAAGCCGGTTTGCATCTGTTGCGGTTGCGCCGGGCTTTACGGTGACGGCGCTTGTTGTTGCCGGCTTAGGGCTCGCCGCTGCTGGCATTGCCTGCCCGGCTTGGGTGTTGGCGGTTATTGCCGCTGCCGTTGGCTTGGTTGCTTACGGGGTAGGGCACTGCGTGCGCGGGCGTGGCTGTGCTGCTGCCGAATGCGCCGTGCAGGCAGTGGAACCGGCTGGAGGCAGCGTGCTTGGCTTTCTTGCTGCGTGGGGCGCTAGCGCATGGAAATCGCTTGGGTTGTTTGTTGGCGTTTCGGCATTGGTAACCCTGGTAGTGTTTGTGCACCCATTGGGCGACCCGTACGCATTCGCCCGTATGGACGACAGCGCCGCGCATCTTAACACCCTCCGTACGTTTGTTGAGCAGGGCTTTTATTCCACTCTTTCTGCTGGCGGCTATGTGGATATGGGCGAAGCCGGCGGCTATTACCCAGCCGCCTGGCACATTTTTGCTGCAGTGGTGGCTTCGGTATTCGGCGGTGCTATTACCTTAGGCGCCAATGCGGCTACCTTCTGCATTATTGCCGTGCTGCTGCCCGCCGGGCTTTGTTACCTGTTCCGCCAGTTGTTTGGCCGGGGCAAGCACGCCCTGGTGGTTGCCTGCGGCGCGGTGGTTGCCGTTGCGTTTTGTGGGTTCCCCTGGGGCTTTTTAACCTGGGGTCAGCTGTTGCCCAACCTGCTTTCGTATTCGCTTGTGCCTGGAGCATTGGCGCTGCTTATCGCTGCTACTAAGCCAGGTGCCCAACACCGTGTTGGGTTATTGCTGGGCTTTGTGCTTGCTGCCGCTGCTATTGTCGTTGCCCAGCCCAACGGCATTTTTGTGCTAGGTGTTTGGGCTGTTGTGTTTGGCGTCAATCGCGCCTTTGTTGCGGCCGATGGCGCTACCTTCACTGTTTCGGGCAAGCGCATTGCATTGGCGGTGGGCATTTCTGTTGCGGCCTGTGCCCTGTGGGTGGTTCTGTTTTTGGCGCCGCCATTGCAGTCGGTAGTGCAGTATAGCTGGTCTTCGTTTATTTCGCCCGTCCAGGCGTTTATTGCGGGCGGCACATTTATGTTTTCGGGGCGTCAGGGCGTGCAGCCCTTCTTAACCGTTCTGGTTGTGCTGGGCATTGTGTTCAGCTGCAAAAATCGCCGCTACCTGTGGTTGACTATTGCCTTTGTGTTTGCCTGGGTGCTGTGGTTTATCGATGCTACCTACGATGGTTTTATCAAGCAGTTCCTTACCGGTTTTTGGTACACCGATTACAACCGCACGGGCGCCATGGCTGCGTTGTTTGCCATCCCGCTGGCGGCCATGGGCTTTGCCTGGGGCTTGCAGCTGTTGGTTTCTTTGGTGGGCAAGCTGGGCGGCGGCAAGATTGCTGGGCGTAAAGCGGGCGTTGTTTCGCTATGCGCGGTGCTGGTGGTTATGGTGGCTGTGCAATTCGCGCCCTTCAGCGTTAAGTACAGCGTGAACGCAGGTGAAAGCAATATTCAGGCGGGGCTTACGTCGGTGCACAGCCAGCTTAAAAACCGCTATTCGTGGGAGAGTATCTACACGGCTGAAGAACGCGATTTTGTGCACCAGGTGCAAGCAACCATCCCCGAAGGCAGCGTAGTGCTTAATGCCCCCAATGATGGTAGTGCTTACTGTTTTTCGATGGACAACCTGCGCGTTTTTTATCGCAGATGCTCGCCTTCGGCGTTTGCTGGTACCAAAGAAGTGGGCAAGCTGCTGCGCACTTCTTTGAATCAGATTTCTACCAATGCCCAGGTGCAAGATGCCGTGCGCGCTAGCGGTGCACAATACGTGCTGCAGCTGGATGCCGGCCGAGGCGATGGCGCTACAGTAAGCAACCTGCGTTACAAGCAGGGCGATTGGGCTGGCATCGAAGACATTACCGAAAGCACGCCCGGCTTTACGTTGGTGCTTTCTCAGGGCGATATGCGCTTGTACAAGATCGATATGGCAGGGTAAGGCGGCGCTTTGACGTGCGCTCGGCGGCTGTTTGTTGAGATATGCGGGAATTGCGTTTTGCCGCACGTGTGAGTGCTAAGCTGAAAAGCCATTATTGCAGCTAAGAAAGGCTTTTGCTTGGCTTTCAAACACAACAAAGAAGTTCGCGGCAAGCATGCCGCTCATGCCGCCCAGCCGGGTGCTGCCCAGCAGCGCGCGGGAGCGGGCTATGGTGCTGGTAACGGTGCAGGCCAGGGCACCTATGGCCATCCTGGCAATGCCTCGGGCGGCTACGCTCAGCCCAGCCGTGCAGTTGGCGGCAACGCCGCAGGTGCAGGCCAGGGCCAAATTCCCTATTCGCAGGCTACGGGCTATCGTGTTCCGGTGGTTGGCCAGGGCGCAGGTTATGGTGCAGCCCAGGGCTCCGGTTGTGGCGCTGGCCCAAATGGTACGCAGCAGTACAACCGCGGTGTCATGTCGGGTGATTTTGCCTACAGTCGCGCCAGCGCTTCTGCAACTGGCCAGGGCTACAACCGCGCCGGTGCTTCCACTGCCGGCCGGGGCTATGACTTGCAGGCTGCTGCAGGAGCTGGGTACGGCACGAACGCAGGCTACGGCGCTGCCGTAGGCCAAGGTTTGCCCGCACAGTCGCGCACCAATGCGGCTGCCTACTATTCGCAAATGCGCGGCAAGCACAAAAGCAAGGGCAAGCGCATCGCCGCCATTATTGGTGTGGTGCTGTTAGTAATCGTTCTTGCGGCTACCGCTTGCGGTCTGTGGTTTTCCAGTCAACTGGACAACGCTCTTGCTGGCGGCGAAAGCTCCGACCCCACCAGCGTTCTTACTCCCGCCAAAGCGGGCGAACCGTTCTATATGCTGGTGTTAGGTTCCGACTCGCGCGAAAATTCGGGCACCTCTTCTAAGGCCGATGAATCGGGCGACAACCAGCGCTCCGACGTAATGATCCTTTTGCGTGTGGATGCCGCCAACAACAAAGCCACCATGGTTTCTATCCCGCGCGACACTCCGTATCGCACTAGCGATGGGCGCTTGTGCAAAATCAACGAAGCGTACAACATCGGCGGCGCGGCTGAATCCATCAAGGCCGTGTCTGAGCTTACGGGCGTGGGCATTTCGCATTATGCCGAAGTGCACTTTAGCGAGCTTGAGGGCATTGTAGACAAGCTGGGCGGTGTAGAAGTTAAGGTGGATACCCAGCTTTCCTACACCGACGCACTCACTGGCGAAAAAGTAACCCTGCAGCCGGGCAAACAGACCCTAAACGGCCAGCAGGCCCAGCTGTTTGCACGCGCTCGCCATGAATACCAAACCGATCAAGACAAGCACCGTCAAGACAACGTGCGTCAGCTTGCTCTGGCTATCGTGAAGAAGACCCTAAGCAAGCCCTTAACCGAAATGCCGCAAGCGCTCATCGACGTTGCGGGCATGGTGGGCACCGACATGCGCACGGGTGATATTCTGGCCTTGGCCTTGCAATACGCTGGCACCAAGGGAACCGATAGCATGACGGTGTACAGCACCACGGGCCCTTCGAAGGGCGACTACAATTCTGAAGCCGGCGGCCTGTGGCTGTGCTACGAAAACCCCGAGGGCTGGGCAAAACTTATGAAAGTCGTCGATGCCGGCGAAGATCCTTCCGGCTTAGACGTTGAATCAACGGCAATTATTCCGAGCAATTAGAAAGGCAAAGCATGAAAACGCTTAAGAAGTTGTTGGTTGTTGCATGCTGCGTAGCGCTGGCCGGCGTGCTTGCGGGTGTGTTGGCAGGTTGCCAGCAACAGGAACAAAAGCAGGACGATACAGTGCAGGTTTCCGAAACCGCTATCGAAACCGAGCCCTTTTGGGTGTTGGTTGTGGGCAACGACTCGCGCACTGGTACGGTAGAAATTACCAAGAGCGACTATGCCGACGGCACTGCTCGCAGCGACGTTATTATGCTGCTGCGCGTTGACCCTAAGACGTACGCTATTTCCATCGTTTCGGTTCCGCGCGACACTGCAACCGACTTTAACGGGTCTACCGTGAAGCTCAACGAGGTGTATCACAGCGCTGGCATTAACCAGCTGATTACCGAAATCGGCAAGCTTACCGGCGTTACCGCTAAGTATTACTTGGATATGGACTTTTGCCAGTTTGAAAAGTTTATTGATGGCATGGGCGGCATTACCGCTAATGTGCCCATCAACATGCAGCTGCAAGACATTGTTTCGGGCGACCAGATAAGCCTTAACAAGGGCGAGCAGAGCCTGGACGGCAAGCAGGCCTTGGTACTGGCACGCTCGCGCAAGCAGTATGCAAACGACCTGGACGCATGCCGTCAGATTCAGGATCGCGCTCTGGTGCAGGCTGGCATTGTGCAGGTGGCTTCCAATCCCTCTAGCGTTGAGACCTGCGTGAATGCGCTTACCTCCAACTGCTCCACCAACTGGGATGCAAAGGGTATTACCAACCTGGTAACCGACTTCGCCAACAACGCTAGCAAGGTCAGTTTTGTTTCGGGTACCGGCCCTTACAGTGGTGACATCGATTCTAGCTCTGGCCTGTGGCTGGCTACGCGTGATGAAGCTACTTGGAAGAAGGTTATTGCTGCTGCCGAGGCTGGCGAAGACCCCAGGGAAATTGTTGCCGAGCCTACGGTGGCCGCTAAGTAGTGCGACGTCGTTGGCGTTGGCTGAATGCAGGGCGCTCTTCTTCGGCGTGCAACGGCCAGCGCACCGTCCAATTAGCGGGGGCTTTGTGCCTGTTGCCGCATTAGGCGGGCAAGTACGATAAAGTTATGCGCGGGGCATTTTGCCCCGCGTTTTTTTGTTTAGAAGGGGAGGCACCGTGCCACAAGCAGCTAATGTGCAGGCATCCGCGCCGCAAGCGGCTGGCGTACAGACGGGCGTACAGCAAGAATCTGACGCGCAGGCTAGCTCGCAGCAAGCTGCCGCAGCCCTGTCTGCGGCACAGTCGCCAGCAACGCAAGAGGCAAGTGCCCAGTTTGGCGCGCCTTCTGGCGTGCAATCCGCTGCGCCGCGCATTTCGGTAATCATTCCAATTTGCAACGTCGAAGGCTTTTTGGACGAGTGCCTAAACAGCGTGCAGGCCCAAACGCTCGGCTCGCTTGAAATCCTTTGCCTAAACGATGGTAGCTCCGATGGTTCTTCGGCCATCATGCACGCGCATGCTGCAGCCGACGCACGCATTGTGTGCGTGGACAAAGCCAATGAAGGCTACGGCGCCACCTGCAACCGCGGTTTGGACATGGCGCGCGGCGAATACATTGCCATCGTGGAGCCCGACGACTATCTGCTGCCCGGCATGTTTGAAGAAATGCTTGCGTTTGGCAATTCTTTGGGCGGTGGCATCGATGTAATCAAAACCCCTTGGTACGACTTGGCCGAATGGGACAACCCCCAAACGTTCAAGCAAAAGCCCAGCTTGCTGTGCGGCGCGCTGCCTACTTCCACGGCACCCTTTACGGTTGAAGCTGCGCCCGTGCTGTTGGAAACGCACCCTTCTATTTGGAGCGCGCTGTATCGCCGCGAATTTTTGAACAACCTGGGTATTCGCTTTAACCCGTACCCAGGCGCCGGTTGGGCCGACAATCCCTTCCTTATCGACACGCTGTGCCAGGCAAAAAGCATTGCCTACCTGGACAAACCCTTCTACTGTTACCGCACCGACCTTCCGGGTTCTACTAAGAATCACGGCTCGGATGAAAAGGTGGCCTTGCCGTTTGATCGCTGGCTGGATATGACAGAGCGTATGAGGCAGCTGGGTGTAACTGACAGGGGCCTGTGGGTTGCGCACACGCTGCGCGGGTTCAACTATGTAAATAACGCC
>CAVFVF010000047.1:0-10342 GCA_963625925.1 Eggerthellaceae bacterium
GTGTGGGGATGGATTGGGCGCGATCGCAGGGCTGGCGGGCGCGGGCGCGCTGCGGAGCCGACGGTCGAATGCATCTACGGGCACCGGGACTGGACCAGGGGCCGCTGCGGGGCTGGTGGACGCGTGAGCTTGGCGGGCGCGGGGCGCTGCAATTGGGTTTTGACCGCACGGGCCTCGGTGGGTGCAGGGGCTGATGCGCTCGCGGTGGTGTTGCGGGGCGCGGGTGGCATCGACGCAGCGAGGCGCCGTGGCGGGCGCGGGGTCGAATTGGCCGCGGCTCAGTTTGGCTGGCGCGGGTGCGCTGCGACGCTGGTGGCATCGACGCAGCGCTGGCCACCTGCCCTGTGTTATGCGCGTTCCTTCAGGCGACGAGCCAGTTCATCGGCCAGCTGATGGCGCTTCACCTTGCCCGATTCCGTCATGGGAATCTCGTCGATGAACTCGATAAACTCAGGGCGCAAGCGCTTGGCTACATTCTTGGAATCAAGGAATTCCGCAATGCTTTCCAGCGTGGGAGCAACCGGGCCTTCCTGCACCATGAACGTGCAGATGCGCTCGCCCAAACGATCGTCGGGCATGCCGATGGTGGCATGTGCGCCAACGCCGGGGCAGCCATCCAGGTTGTTGTCTACTTCGTTGGCGGAAATGTTGATGCCGCCGCGAATGAGGATTTCCTTTTTGCGGCCGTTGATCTTTACGCGGCCCTGTTCGTCTTGAATGCACAGGTCGCCCGAGAAGAACCAGCCTTCGTCGTTAAGGTCTTTGGCGGTGGCTTCGGGGTTTTTCAGGTAGCCGCTAAACATGTGCGGTCCGCGCGAAATCTCTTCGCCCTGGGTACCGTGGGGAACTTCGTTGCCGTGTTCGTCGACAACCTTAACCTCAATGCCTTCGAAGGCAACGCCCGACCAGTTTCCGTCCCATTCAACGCACTTCGAAGGAGGAACGGCCAGGTGGGGGCAGCTTTCGGTGGAACCATAGCACTCGCACAGCTTAAGACCGTGCTTGTCGGCGCGATGCACCATGTGGCCCGGCACCGGAGCGCCGCCGCAAATGTAGAGCTTCAGCGTGCTGAACGTAAGGTTTTCTTCGTCGCAGCAGTTAAGCAAGTCGTAGATAAACGGAGTGGCGCCCATCGACCAAGTAACGCCTTCGTTGTTCATGATGTCGATAGCTTCGCGCGCCTTGAATTCTTGTTGCAGTACAACGCGGCCGCCCAGCAAAAGCGGGGTAATGAGGCCGTGGTTGAAGCCGGTTGCGTGGTTGAGCGGCGCGGGCATAAACATAACGTCATCCTGCGAAAGACCCAGGCCACGGCTAAAGGTGGTTTCGCTGAAAATGAGCGCGTTGTGTGAAATGAGCACAGCCTTGGGGCGGCCCGTGGTGCCCGAAGTGGAAAGAATCAGCACCACTTCGTCCGACTTGCTGCCCGGTGCTTCGCGCAGAGGCTCGTACTGCTCAAAAATCTGATTGAGCGTAATGGTGCCGTGCGATTCCATCGTTTTGTCGTGAACGCAAATGGCGTTCTTGTTAAGGGAAGGAATGCGATCGGCCACCGAAAGAATCTGATCTTCAAAGTTGGTTTTGTGATGGAAGGTGGGGCACATGAACGCTTTGGATTCCACCAGGTTCATGGCGTAAACCAAATCTTCGCCATTGAAGGTAACGGGCAGCGGGTGGCTAACCGCGCCAACCTTTAGGCAGGCCACGTACAAAATGCAGAATTCTGCCCAAGGTGGGCACTGGTAGGAAACCACGTCGCCGTTTTGCACGCCCTGACTGCGCAGCCATGCTGCCAGGCGCGATGCCTTGTCGTCGATTTCGCCATACGTAAGGCGAACGCCCAGGTTGTCGCTGGCGTATTCGCGGTCAGCGAACTTGGCAGCTTGCTCGGACCAAATATCGTTCAAGGTACGCTCGGTCCAATAACCTTTAGCGTAGTATTCCTGCTTGTTCTTCTCGTTAACCTTAAGGTCGGTAATCATGAGTCCTCGTTTCGGCGAGCGCAGGCCCGTTTGGGTTCCCCTCTTGTATGTAGGCGCATGCCGCGCGCGACGTAGCTATAAGCGCTATGTCTGGCACGGGTGAAAGCACCTTGCGTTTGCAAACCACGTTGTATGCGTAGCGCGGTTGTGAACACGCTCTAGAAGTATACCGCTAATGCCCGTGCGGAACCTATTAAGTTAGTGTTTCTGCGGCTGCGTTTTTCATGGGGCATTTATTAACCAGCGGCGGGAAGCTTTATCATTTTTGACGAACAACATCCGAAAGGGGCCGCAAGTGGGCGTTCGCAAAATAGCAGGTAAGGCAGCTAGCTCGGCAAGCACGTGGGGTTTGCGCCATTTGGCGCACCGTCCGGCAGCCAATATGCCGGGTAAAATCGCGCTGAAAATAGACCCGCAGATCATCGCCGAAAGCATGGGCAAAATTACCGAAGGCAGCATTGTGGTGGTGGGCACCAATGGCAAAACCACCATTACCAATATGATTGCCGATGCGCTGGAACGCCAGGGTAAAACCATCGCCTGCAACCGCACGGGCGCAAACCTGGCCTATGGCGTGGCAACAACCCTGCTTCAAACCAAGGGCACGGCGCAGTGGGGCGTCTTTGAAAGCGACGAGCTGTGGCTGGCCCACACGTTGCCCCAGGTACAGGCCAATTATGTGCTGTTGTTAAACCTGTTCCGCGACCAGCTGGACCGCTGCGGCGAAATCGACCGCGTGCAAGACGCCATTGCTCAGGCGCTCACGCAAAGCCCCAACACCACGCTTTTGTACAACGCCGATGATCCGCTGTGCGCCATCATCGCCCAAAAGGTGCCCAACAAGGCCATCGCTTTTGGCGTGGGCGAAGACATGCACCAGGCTCAAAACGTGGTGGCCGATGCGCAGATGTGCCAGCGCTGCAGCGCTATGTTCACGTACGGGTATCGTCAGTATGGCCAGCTGGGCACGTACGAATGCCCCAACTGCGGCTTTAAGCGCCCCAACCTGGATTTCGCTGCAAAAAACGTGCAGTTTGGCGACGAGATTACCTTCCAGGTAGAAGAAGCGGCAACCGGCAACGCGGTTAGCTTGCACGCTCAGCGCGCGGGCTCGTACATGGTGTACAACGTGATGGCCGCGTGGCTGGCTTCGCATTGCGCAGGCGTTACCGATGAAGTTTTCCAGCAGGCGGTCGATACGTTCGATCCGCAAAACGGACGCCTGCAGTCGCTTTCCATTCAGGGGCGCCCAGTGCTGCTTAACCTGGCCAAAAACCCCACGGGCTTCAACCAGAACATGAAGCTTATTACCCAGGCAAAGGGCAAGAAGGTTGCGGCGTTTTTTATTAACGACAACGAAGCCGACGGGCACGATATTTCGTGGATTTGGGACTGCGACTTTGAAGAGCTGGCCAGCCAAGACGATGTGCTGGTGTTTGCTGGTGGCATTCGCAAAAACGACCTTCAGCTGCGCCTTAAGTACGCTGGCATTGATGCGCAGATGGTAGAAAGCGTAAATGAGGTGGTGGATGCCGCACTGGCACTGCCCGCCGAATGGAACATCTACGCCATTGCCAATTACACTTCGCTTCCCGCTGTGCGCTCGGCGCTCATGGCGCGCGCCGATGAAGGTGAAGCTTCCCCCGTGCAGGGTACGGCCCAAGCTGAGTGCAGCAAAAAGTGGCTGGGTACGGGCTTGGTTCAGCAGCCAGGCATAGAAGGCCTTGGCCGCCCGCTGCGCATTGTGCACCTGTTCCCCGATCTTCTTAATTTGTATGGCGACGGCGGCAATGTGCGCACGTTGGAAAAGCGCTGCCAGTGGCGCGGCATCCCTGTGGAAGTGCAAACCGTGCATTATGGCGAAGAGGTGGACCTTACTCAGGCCGACATTATCTTTTTGGGCGGCGGCCCCGACCGCGAGCAGCATCTGGCCAGCGAAGTACTGCTGGGCATGAAGGACCAGCTGCGCGAATACGTAGAAGGCAACGGTGTGCTTCTGGCCATTTGCGGCGGATACCAAATTTTGGGCCGCAACTGGCTTATGGGCGATGAATCGGTAGAGGGTCTGTGCATTCTGGACATGGAAACCGTGCGCGCTAGCGCCGGCTTCGACCGCTTAATTAGCAACATTGCGCTGGATTCCAAGCTGGCAAAGCAGCCGGTGGTGGGTTACGAAAATCATGCTGGCCGCACCAAAATCGATGCTTCTATGAAGCCGTTTGGCCATGTTGTTTCCAATGTGGGCCACGGCAACGACGACGATTCCGGGAGCGACGGCGTGGTGTACAAGAACTGCATCGGCACGTACTTGCATGGCCCGCTGCTGGGCAAAAACCCCGGTGTTGCCGACTACTTAATTAGTGCAGCTCTTCAGCAGCGTCTGGGCGTTGCGGTGACGCTTGCCATGCTTGACGACGAAGTGGAGCTTGCAGCTAACAGCTATATGGCAGGCCGTTTGAACGCATAGGGCGGGGAAGCGGCGCCGCGCTTGTTGGGCCCTGGCCCGCTTTGGGTCGTTCGCCCACTGCGCCCAGCCAAGCGTCCGCTGTGCCCAGTCTGGCGCGCTTAACCAAGCGCCCACTGCGCCCGGTCTGGCGCCCAGCCAAGCGTCTGCTTGCGCCTAGCCTGGCGTCCAGCCAAGCGCTCGCTTACGCCCGTCCGCACCTGCCGCGCCGCTCGCGCCTTCGCCTTCACCTTCCGCACACATACTTTTCGAACCGGTAACGGTAATTTCATTCGAATGCCACGTCTTCGCCATTATTGTGGAGAAACGCTGCAAAACAGCCCCGCAAGCCCGCGAATCCTATGGTTTTCGCCGAATTCGGTTGCGTGCTATGCATGCCTTTCTTCATCATTTCAATCATGTTTGCTTCAAATAACAAGCCATCGAAGCGCTCGGCGCGTGCCGAAAGGAACCGCGGTTCCCACGCACAGCTCGCCCGCGATTCGCGCAACTCGCGTCGTGGAACCGACGCGTATGGCGCATCAAATTACGGTGAATCTACTTACCGCTCTACCACGCATCAGAATGCGCGCCGTGGCGCGGGTTATCCTGCTGGCGGCAATGCCCGCACTTCCGGTAACGCTGGCCGCGGGTACACTCCCGTTGGTACTGGCAGCGGTAACGCCGCTGGCGCCGGCCGCGGAATGTACGGTGCGGCCGACGGCTCGTATGGCAACGGCGTTCGCCGCAGCTCGTACAGCCACGACCGCGAGCTTATTGCCAACCAGCGCGCCCAGAAAAAGAAGCGTCGCAAGCGCATTCTTATTACTACGCTTTCCATCGTGTTCGTGCTTATGCTCACCGGCGTTGGCGCGGCGTGGGCGTACCTCAGCGGCATCAACAACACGCTGCAAAAGAACGTCGACTCCGACCTTCTTAACTCGCTTTCGGTAACCGATTCGGCATCCGACCCGTTCTACATGCTGCTAATCGGCATCGATAAATCGGAAGAGCGCGAAAACACCAACGAATATGGCGGTTCATACCGAACCGACTCCATGATGCTCGCGCGCATCGACCCTAAGGAAAAAAAGGTCACGCTCATTTCCATTCCGCGCGATACACAGGTAACTATTGGTTCGCACGGTACGCAAAAGATCAACGCCGCTTATGCTTTCGGTGGCCCTTCGGGTGCCATTAAGGCAGTTGAAAGCCTTGCCGGCGTCTCTATCAACCACTATGCCGAAATTGACTTCGACGGCTTTGCCGCGGTAGTTGATTCCCTTGGCGGCATCGATATCGACGTTCAGTATGAAATCAACGACGACGATTACACCGGTCACCTCGATGCAGGCCCGCAAACGCTCAACGGCGAGCAGGCGCTTATTTACTGCCGCAGCCGCCATGCCTACGACAAGATCGGCGACGGCGACGCAATTCGCGCCGCCAACCAGCGCACCATGATCGCTGCCATTATGAAGAAGCTCATGTCTTCCGATGTGGCCACGCTCACCAGCACGGTTAGCACGCTGGCGCAGTACATCACCACCGACTATTCGGTAACCAACATCTTGGGCCTGGCTCAGTCGATGATGGGTATCGACGTTGACAAAAACGTGTACTCGGCTGCAGTTCCCACCGAATCGGTATACGAGAATGACGTTTGGTACGAGAAGCTGAAGAAGACCGAGTGGGAAAAGATGATAGGCCGCGTAAAGCAGGGTTTGTCGCCTACGGAAGAAACCCAGGTCGATAGCGTATCGGGCACCGTTATGTCTTCGGCTGGCGATGGCGGCAGCTCAAGCTCCAGCTCCAATAGCTCGAGTTCCAGCAGCTCTAATTCCTCTAGCTCTTCGCTGAGTGGCACCAAGGTTGCCGTTAAGAACGGCAGCGGCATCGACGGCTGTGCAAGTCAGGCAGCTGCCAAGCTTACGCCGCAGGGCGCTGTGTGTGAAACTGGCAATGCGGACGACTTCAACTACAAAAAAACGCTGGTAATCTACGAAGGCAGCAACCAGGAAAAGGCCCAGAAGGTGGCCGACTTGCTGGGTAAGGGCACCGTTAAGAAGAACGACGGCACCTACGCCTTCACTGGCGACATCTTAGTTGTTGTGGGGCAGGACTGGTCTTAGATACTCACTGCGCGGGATTCTGGCGGCACAGCTGGGACTCCAGGCAAACTTGACGTACGAAGTACGCTTACGTTTGCCTTCATCCCATCTGCGCTCGCCAGAATCCCGCTCGTTGTTTTATTGGCTTCAGACTCGCTTCACCCGGGCCCCTCGCTGTTTTACTAGCGCATGCCCGCACCGCATGGAATCCTGCAACGCCCGACCCTCGTACCAACGCCTGGCCCTCGCACCACCCGCCGGCCGCCTCGTCGTTCCCTCGCTGCCCGCTTCGTGCTGTCCGAAACATTCTTTCTATATGTGTGTGCTACGCTCAATGGCGATAAATTCACGCCTATGAAAGGTGGTCTTGTGGAACACAAGGTTGCATGGGAAAAGTACGACGCTCAACAGCTTGAAGCGCTGGAGGGCCTGGCTTCCCGCTACATCGATTTCATCTCCAACAACAAAACCGAGCGCCGTTGCTTCGCCGCAGCCGTTGCTCAGGCCGAAGCCGCAGGTTATGCGCCGCTCGCTAACGCGGTGGCTGAAGGCCGCACCCTTAAGCCCGGCGACAAAGTTTGGGCCGGCATCCATGGCAAGTCGCTCATTTTGGCCTGCATCGGCACCGAGCCGCTTGAGCAAGGCCTTAACATCCTGGGCGCTCACATCGACAGCCCCCGTTTGGACCTTAAGCAAAACCCCGTGTATGAAAGCAACGGCTTCGCCTTTCTGGACACGCATTACTACGGCGGCATCAAGCACTATCAGTGGGTAACCTTGCCCCTGGCGCTGCACGGCGTGGTTGCCAAAACCGATGGCACTGTGGTCGACGTGAATGTGGGCGACGACGCGGGCGACCCCGTTTTCTGCGTAACCGACCTGCTGCCCCACCTGGGCAACGCGCAAATGGCCAAGAAGGGCAACGAGGTTGTAGAGGGCGAAAACCTGGACATCCTTATTGGCAACCGCCCCTTGGTTATTAATAAAGAAACCGCTACCGACGAAGAAAAGGAAGCCGCCAAAGAGCCGGTAAAGGCCTTCGCCTTGCAGCTCTTGGCCGAAAAATACGGCATCGCCGAAGAAGACTTCCTCTCTGCCGAAATTGAGGTTGTGCCCGCCGGCCGCGCCCGTGAACTGGGCTTTGACCGTAGCATGGTGCTGGGCTATGGCCAGGACGACCGTGTGTGCGCCTACACTTCGCTCGAAGCGCAGCTTGCAGTAACTGCACCCAAAACCACCGCCGTTACCGTGCTGGTAGACAAAGAAGAAATTGGCAGTGTGGGCGCATCGGGCATGTGCTCGCAGTTCTTCGAGAACACCATCGCCGAAATTGTTGAGCTTACCGAAGGCACGGGCGCGCTTACCTTGCGCCATTGCTTGGGTGCCTCGCGCATGCTTTCCAGCGATGTTTCCGCCGGCTTTGATCCGGCTTATGCTTCGGTGTTCGAGGCTAAGAATTCCGCATATTTGGGCCGCGGCCTGGTGTTCAATAAGTACACCGGCGCTCGCGGCAAGAGCGGTTCTAACGACGCCCGCGCCGAATACGTGGCCTATGTGCGCCGCGTGATGGAGCAGGCCAACGTGTCGTTCCAAACCGCTGAACTGGGCAAAGTGGATGCGGGTGGTGGCGGCACCATCGCTTACATCCCCGCCAAGTACGGCATGGATGTAATTGATTCCGGCGTGGCTGTGCTTTCCATGCACGCGCCTTGGGAAGCCACCAGCAAGGCCGACATCTACGAAGCCTACTGCGGCTACGTGGCATTTTTGGAAGCCTAGGGGGTTCCGATGGCCTGACGGCCATCGGAGGTCCGCATGGGACGCAATGACGCTGCGCGAGGCTCTAACGGCACAGCTGAGGCTCCGAACGGGCTGGACGTGCGAAGCACGCCTGGCGCCCGCTCTCGCCCCATCTGCACTTGTTAGAGCCTCGCTCGCTGTTTTGGCCAACAATACGAGTTAACTTTGTACCATTCAGCCCGGCCGTACATAGCCGAGCTCGCGTGGCCCGCTCCGCACGCTTCGCGCAGCAACACGCCCTGCGCCCAGCCGAGCTCGTGCGGCAAACCCTGCGCCCCTGAGGCCCGCTCCGCACGCTTCGCGCTGCGGCCCGCCTTGCGTCTTGCTGCGGCTCGCCCCGCGCTGCTTTTTTATTGGGCGCTTGATTTTTTGCGTGCCGCACGCCCCCGCACGCGCGTGCGTGTCTATAATGCTTTTTATCCCGCAAACACCGGAAGAAGGGGACCGGCCGCGGCGGGGAATCGGAATCCCATCTAAGGAGCGCTAAATGGCACATTATTTCGACGAACCCTCTCGCACTTTCAACGAGTATCTGCTCGTACCGGGCTACTCCTCTTCGGAGTGCATCCCTGAAAAGGTGGATCTTTCCACTCCGCTGGTGCGCTACAAAAAGGGCGAAGAGCCCGCGCTCAAGCTTTCCATTCCTATGGTTTCTGCAATTATGCAGGCCGTTTCTGACGACGGCATGGCTGTAGCCCTTGCTCAGCAGGGCGGCCTTTCCTTCATCTTCGGCTCTCAGAGCATCGAAAGCCAGGCAGCCATGGTTCGCCGCGTGAAGGACCACAAGGCTGGTTTTGTGCGCTCCGATTCCAACCTTACCCCCACCGCTACCTTGGGCGATGTTGTTGCCTTGAAGGAAAAGAGCGGCCACACCACCATGCCCGTTACCGAAGGCGGCAAGAGCCAGGGCAAGCTGCTGGGCATTGTTACCGGCCGCGACTATCGCCTTTCCCGCATGAGCTTGGACACTCCGGTTTCTGAATTCATGACCCCGCGCGAAAAGCTCATCGTGGGCAACGCTTCCACCACCCTGAAGGAAGCCAACGACATTATTTGGGACAACAAGCTCAACTCGCTGCCCATCGTGGACGAAAACGACAACCTCATGTACATGGTGTTCCGTAAAGACTACGAGCAGCACAAGTCCAACCCGCACGAGCTGCTGGACACGCACAAGCGCTATCTGGTTGGCGCGGGCATCAACACGCGCGACTACGCCGAGCGCGTACCTGCCCTTATCGAAGCTGGCGCCGATGCTGTTTGCATCGACTCTTCTGAAGGCTATTCCGAGTGGCAGAGCCGCACCATCGCCTGGATTCGCGCCCATTACGGCGATTCTGTAAAGGTTGGCGCAGGTAACGTTGTTGACGCCGAGGGCTTCCGCTTCTTGGCCGATGCAGGTGCCGACTTCATCAAGGTTGGTATCGGCGGCGGTTCCATCTGCATCACCCGCGAAACCAAGGGCATTGGCCGCGGCCAGGCAACCGCGCTTATCGAAGTTGCCAAGGCTCGCGACGAGTACTTTGAAGAAACCGGCATTTACGTGCCCGTTTGCTCCGACGGCGGCACGGTATACGACCATCACATCACCTTGGCTCTGGCCATGGGCGCCGACTTCATCATGCTGGGCCGCTACTTCGCCCGCTTCGACGAAGCCCCCAACAACAAGGTTGTGGTTAACGGCCAGCACATGAAGGAGTACTGGGGCGAAGGCTCCAGCCGTGCTCGCAACTGGCAGCGCTACGATTTGGGCGGCAACAAGAAGGGCATGACCTTCGAAGAGGGCGTGGATTCCTACGTTCCTTACGCCGGTTCGCTGAAGAGCAACGTGGATCTTACCCTTTCCAAGGTTCGCAGCACCATGTGCAACTGCGGCGCGCTTACTATTCCCGAGCTGCAGGACAAGGCCAAGCTCACGGTTATCAGCTCCACTTCTATCGTAGAAGGCGGCGCGCACGACGTTCTGCTGAAGGACAAGACGCCCTTCGTAAGCGGTACGCGCTAAG
>CAVFVF010000048.1:0-9566 GCA_963625925.1 Eggerthellaceae bacterium
GCATAGCTTTGGGCGGCGGGCTCTTCGGCGCTCTGCGCGGGCTCGGCGGCGGCAGATGCGGTGCTTCCAAGTGAAGATCCGTCCTTCGGCTCCGCGGCGTTCAGGGCCAAACCGGAGGCAGTGCTGGATTCCGCCGCAAGGTTAGCTTTACTCGTGGAAGAAGCGTTAATGCCAGATGCTGCTGCGCCTACATCATCGCCAAACGCAGAATCATCCTCGTTATTGCAGATTTCTGCAGAAGAAATAACCTGGGCATTATCTTCGCTGGCTATGTCAGCCGCAGCAAAGGCTGGCCCGACGGGCAATAGCGATACGGCAAGAAAAAAAAACGCCAGCCCAGCAAACAAACGGCCAGCGCGCAAACCAAAATACTTTGGCATTATTCCCCCAAACAAAATTTATTCATCTGAAGAATTCTAACGCCGAATTAGACTGATGCGAACCCGTGCTGCCCAAAGATCGCAAGCGGCGCTAAAGTAGGCGCCGCTCTTTGCCAGGAAATAGAGCCCGGCCTTGCTAACGGCGCAGCGGCCTTACTACCCCAGAGCCTGCCAAGCTAGCATTTCTTTGTCGGCCTCTTCAAACGGGATAGAGCCATCAATGAACGAAACGGCTTTAATAACGTCACTGTTTTGCTTCAAGAAATCCAACCCACGCGCCATGCCGTCAAGACTTTCGTGGTCGAGCAGCAGCAATGCGCCGTTCTTGTTGCCTGCACAGCATCCGCACCACAAAAGGTAGGGCCATTGCGACATGGACCAAGGCGCCACCAGAAGCTCGGCATCACTATCATCGCCACCAGCGGCGGTGGCAGAATTTTCATTCAGCACCAACTGCGTATCAACGGCAACGGCATCAACACCATCAGGAAGCGCAGCAACTACCGAACCACGCATAGCCTCGCTAGAACACAAAATGCGCTTGGCACCGCGCATCTGTTCCGGAATGCCGGCGACAGGTGCGCCGCTTTCAAAGGTAACAACAGGCACGCCTTGCGAATAAAGCAAGGGCATCATGGCAATGGACTCGCGAATCTCGTCAAAATTGAGCGCCGCAACAACGCTGCCGTCCCAAGCGCCCTTAGCCTTGCCCGATTCAAGCACCTGCAGGCAATAGTCGTGAGCCGACTTTCCTGTGCCATCTTCCATGACAACCTCAGGGCTCCAGGGAAGCTGGCCCAACTCTTCTTGCACCCATGTGATAGAGCCCACCACATCAAACACGATGATTTTCTTAGGCGCCATCTCGTAAAGCATACGGCCCACGGCATCGCTCATGAACTCGCTCTTTACCGTTATAAGCGGTGCACCCAACGCACCCGCAGCGCTATTGCCAACCAGCGCGTTTAGGTGCGAGCTGTCAACAGCAAGTACCAGGGTTTCTACCTGTTTGCCACGATACAGCTCGGAAGCCGCCTTCACGCTTAAGCTGGTTGGCGAATCGGCCGAAAGATCGTTGTAAACAATCTTTTCTTCGGCTTGTCCGCTCTGCACCAAGGCGTCGAAAATGCGTTGTTCGGCTTCAGGGCTGCCAACACGGCCGCCCAGGCCACCGTAGGCGCGACATACCAGCGAAGCATCACCCAGCAAGCGCTCATGGCCTTTTTCAATCCAGATGGCTTTGTTGCACAAGCGGGCAATCTGAGCGTTGCTGTGCGAAACGATAAGCACCGTAACGCCGTGCTGCTCAATAAGCTCGGCAATGCGGTCTTCGCACTTCTTTTGGAAGCGAAAGTCGCCAACAGAAAGCACTTCGTCTACTACCAAAATTTCTGGCACTATAACCGTGGCAATAGCAAAAGCAATACGCGCCACCATGCCCGAAGAGTAGTTTTTCAAGGGCATGTCCAGGAACTTTTCCACCTCGGCGAATTCAACGATGTCTTCAAAATTCTCATCGATGAACTGCTTGGAATAGCCCAGCAATGCGCCATTCAAATAAATGTTTTCGCGCGCAGAAAGGTCCATGTCAAAACCGGCGCCCAGTTCGATAAGCGGGGCGATGTTGCCATTCACCTGGCACGAGCCCTTGCTGGGCTCCAGCACACCCGCAATGATTTTAAGCATGGTAGATTTGCCCGAACCATTGGTGCCCATGATGCCAAACACATCGCCCTTGCGCACCTCAAACGAAACATCGTCGAGCGCCTTGAATTCTTCGAAGAACAGTTTGCCCTTGGCAAGTGCCACAGCATATTCCTTTAAGCTATTCATCTGCTCGGAAGCCATGTTGAACGACATCGACACATGGTCGACCTTGATCATTACCGGGCGCTTGTCTTCGGCATCGCCTTCCTGCTGAATCTGCAGGGCGGAAGTATTAACGTTTTCAGGCATGTGCAACCCGCCTTACACGTAAAGGATGAATTTCTTTTGCTGGCTACGGAACACCACAACGCCCAGCACCAGCGCCACCACACCGCAGCCAAGGCAGATGAGGTTCATGGAAAGCGAAGGCGTGGTGCCGTACAGCGCAATATCGCGGAAGTATTCCACGTAGTAGTACATGGGGTTGGCGTTCATGATGGGCAGTGCCCATTCCGGCAGGATGTCTACCGGGTAAAACAGCGGCGTGGCGTACGTCCAGGCCGAAGTGAATACGCCCCAAAGGTGCATAACATCGCGGAAGAACACCGAAAGAGCCGCCAATATAAGGCCTATGCCCAAGCTGAACATAAGCAGATAAATAAGCAGCACCGGCAAAAGCAAGATGTTCACCGTAGGGCAAATTCGGAAAAACAGCATTACCGCTGCAACGGCAATAAGGGAAATTACGAAGTTCACCAACGCAAATATTGCTTTTTCGACAGGGAAGATCATCTTGTTGATGCGGATCTTCTTGATAAGCGGTGCCGATTCGATTATCGAAGACATTGCGCCCGTGGTGGCTTCGGTCATTAGAGCAAACAACGTCTGGCCCAAAATAAGGTACAGCGGGAAGTTTTCGATGTTGAAGCGGAAGATGGTTGAGAAAACCACGGTTAGAACAACCATCATAAGCAACGGGTTGAGCACCGACCAAAGGATGCCCAGCACGCTGCGGCGATATTTAAGCTTGAAGTCCTTGGAAACAAGGGAGCGCAGGATGAACCAGTCGCGCTTTAGCTGCTCGTTGCCAGAGCTCATAAGTAAGGTGCTCTCCTTGGAATGCGGTTTACATGCAAATTTAGATTTTAGCCTATAGGAGAGCCGCTACGAGCCGTCTCCATCAAAGGAGTAGGGAACACCAAAGGGCGGCAAGCGCCAATGGAGAGGCCAGGCTTCGCACCGGCCAAAGCGCGCAGGATGTACTACTACTGTTCGTACGCGTAGAAGCCTACGTCCTCGCCCTTCCAGCCGTGCTCGGCGATGAGCGAGTCGTTCTCGAACTTGCTTAGCGTGTAGTGATGGGCAGAAAGGCCATCGTTATACAGGCGGTACACGGCGCTAGCACCCTTGAGCGACCCCGAGCCATCCTCCGCCGAGTAGAAGATGGGGTTGGCGTTGTTGTCGTAGACCCAACCCCAGTTCTTAACCAGATCGTCGGCCTCGGCTTTATCGGTAGTGTAATGGTGGCTCATCTTACGCTGAGCGCCCAAGCCGGAGTTGTACAAACGGTACACGCCCTTAGTGCCCGTCCTCAAGGACTCCCAAGCCGCGCCTTCCTTTTTCCAGTCGTACTTCACCAGGCTGTTGTACTCATTCGCATCGGTGGTAAACAGATGCTCGCTGGTGATGGGATTGTACAGGCGGTAAACCAACTGAAAGTCACTGCTTGATTCCAAATCGTCAAGGATGGCTTTGATTTTGGTGGCGTAACTTGCATCGGCAGCCCAAGTGCCAGTAAGGCCGTCGACCGTAGGAGCGGAACCGCGTTTGCTCGAAAGATATTTAAACCTCGGATCCACGCAGGTTTCGTTCAGGTCGTCCGTAGAAGCATAGCCTTTCAAGTGCTGAACCTGGGCAAGCAAGCCTTCGGCCACATTTGCAAACGAATTCCCTGGCACGCCACCACCCGTGGCACCCAGCCCGGCAAAGTTGCATTGCTCGGCTTTAACGTCGCCGCCAAACTGCAGGTAGCCGGTTTCCAGCATTGCCTGGGCAAACACAACATCGGCACGCACGCCTTCTTTTTCGGCCTGCTGGCACAGCGTTTCGCAGAATTGCTGAATGTTTGCCGCACCCTTGCTGGCGTAAACGGAAGAAGGATAGGCACGGCCCTTCGATTCGAAGTAGCTGGCCATAGCCTTAGCGCTTACCGTGCTGTAACCCATGATGCGATAGCGGTAGGATTTAGCGTTACGAGCTTCGGATTGTCCGTACTCAATGTAGTGCTTGTAATACAGCGTCAGATCGTTTCCGAACGCTTTCTGCAGGTCTTCGTAATTTGCCTTATAGCATTGAACGTTGAAATTGGCTGAAGCCTGGCGGCCTTCTTTCATGCCGTACTCAAGGAAGTGCTTCAGCACAACGCGCTCGTCCTTGCCCAGAACCTGCACTACATCGGGGTTATTGGCGATGTAGTAGTCGTAATCGTACACAGGCGAATAATCGACCAGGGGGAACTGCGCCATAATGGCATCAGCGTCCGTCTCGCCCAAGAGCTTACAGCCGGCGTCGGTGAAGTATTTGGCGCAATCGCTAGCGTTGTCGATAAAGCCATGCTCGATAAGGATGCCGGGGATGCCGGCTTTTTTGGAGCCATTAATTACCGCAAGATCGGTGCGCGTTACCAAGCCCCTGCGCTTAAGCCCCAAAGCGGCAAGGCGGTCCATTACTTTGTTAGCCAACTCCAAGGAAACTGCAGTGTGGCTGGATCCATCATTCGAGGGCACCAGCACGCTTGCGCCCGTGCCGCCACCAGCATCGATATGGAAGCTCACATATACTTGGGCGCCTTGATCGAGCGCACGCTGCACTCGATATTTATAATCGCCGCTGGCATAGTTGCCATCTTGGGTGCGCACCATAATAGTGTTGTACCCAGCGGCATCAAGCTTGGCCTTGCAAGCGGTTACGATTTTCATGGTAAGGTCGGCTTCCTGCAAACCATTGGCGCAAGCACCGGGGTCGGCCCCACCGTGACCCGCATCCAAGGCGATATTACATATGCCGTCCTTGGAGCTGGAAGAAGAACTGGTAAGGGCCGCGGCGTCGCCACCGCACGCCATTGCCGCAGCCTCTTCGATGCTGCCCGCCTGCACGGCATTGCCATCTTCATCGGCGTAGTAGGCCGTAGTGTTGCCCTCGGACTCCATTTCGGCATATTCGGTTACATCAAAGAAATAAGAGTAATTGGAAAGGTCAACAACGTATTGCGTTTCGTCGTTTTGAAGCGTGTACTGGATAGAAGCCAGCTTGTACGCGCCTTCGGCCAGGTTTTCACCGAACACGAAAGCAGCAAAGTTTTCGGTGATTCCCGTGCTGGTAACGGTAGAAAGGTTGTCGTAATCATCTTCCAGCGTAAGGGTGGCCGTAGCCAGCGCATCAGAATCGTTTTCAGTACCGAAGCCGATTGTTTGCTGCGCACCAGGCAGAATTTCAGGATATGCAATGTAGATGTACTGGAACGAGCGAGCTTGGGTGTCTACCGCTAGCGTGCTTTCTGCACTCGCGGCGGCATCGGCGGTTGCCTGGCCGTTTGCGTTTGCGGCAGCGCTAGAGTCTGCAGTCTGAGCAGCTTTCTGGCTGCCGGCATCCGATGAGCCTTCTGCAGCGGATGCATTTGCCGCCGAAGATTCAGGCTTCGACGTTTCTTCAGAGGCGGCCACACTACCAGCGCTGGCTGCCTCTTCAGTAGCGGTTGCGCCTTCAGAAGACGAAGCGGTAGCGGTTGCGGATTCAGAAACCGTGAAATCTGTTTCGGCATATGCGGCAGGCACATACGGCACCGCAACAGAAAATGCCAGGATCGCGGACATTGCCAGCTTGCCCAATTTCGCAGTAAGACCCTTCATACAGGCTCCTCCTTGTAGTTTTACGTAAGCCCTCATTTTAAAAGCAATGCTGGCCAAAGGCTATTTCCCCACCTAAGCCACACGACAAGCGGGTTCAAATGGCGCCAAATGGCCACCGGGCAAAACAGAGCATCGCTTTAGCGAGAATGGCGATTTAAACAGCACGCCGAAAATAAAAGCACCGGCCCGAAAGCGGGCCGGTGCTGCAGGTTACTCGCAAAATACCGTATTAATTATAATAGAAGAAGTCGGCGCCCTCGTCCTTCCAGTCGGCAAGATAACTTTTACCACTAGCAGTTAGCCAAGCCCATTCTGTCAGGTCCGTACAATAATGGTGTGCGCTCAGGCCAGGGTTGTACAGGCGGTAGACGGGCCAGGCGCCATTAGCGATGCCATAGGAATCCGTGGCCGAGTAGAAGACGGGCTGCCCGTCGTTGTCGTAGACCCAGCCCCAGCTCTTCACCAGGTTGTCGGCTTCGTTCTTATTGGTGGTGTAGTGGTGGCTCATCTTGCACAAGGCACCCAGGCCGGGGTTGTACAGGCGGTAGACGCCCTTGGTTCCGCTGCTCGGCGTAGCGGCGTCCCAAGCCTCGCCCTCCTGCTTCCAGTCGTGGTTCACCAGGCTCTGGTACTCGGAGTAGCTGGTGGTGAACAGGTGCTCGCTTGTTATGGGGTTGTACATACGGTAGACGGTTTGAACCTCAACCTGCTTGGTGTCAGAGACCAAATTATTTATAGCATCGTAGTTGTGCTGTTTATTCTTGCAATGCTGATAATAGCTCTCTCTACTGGTGTATTGGCTATTGCCCCTGTCTACGAAAGTATTAAATTCGCACTCAGAGCACTGATAGTACCTAGTACTTATAGTTTTGGTTTTGTAGGTTTCCCCGTTGCCGGCGGCATGCGCTTGGCTGGCCATAGGGCCGCAAACCAGAGCCAGGGCCAAAGCGGCGGCCGCCAAGGCTGCCGAGGCCAGAATGCCCACACGCATGTGGGTTGATGCTGCGCTTTCCATGGGTCTTCTCCTTCTCCTTACCAGGCGGAAGCGAACGCTCGTTAGAACGCACGCTTCTAACGACTCTGAGCATACCCCCCCCCCGAAGCCGCAGGTCAAGATGGAATCTGGCAAGGTGAGCTTGCGATATGTGAGCGGATTGAAAGGCAAGGATGCTCGTTGCGCTGGCCAAGCTTCGTAGGGGCTTTTCAGCCCCCCTGCCCAGAGGTGGACACCAGGGGTGAAAATCGTCTCCGCCGGGCACGCAGGCAAGGGCGGCCGCGCAACGAAAAAGCGCCGCCTCGGGGCGAGGCGGCGCTGCAGGTCGGGTTGGGCCGGTGGGGGGGCGTTCGCTCTCAGGAGCTTCCTGGGGCAAGCCCAGGGCCCTGCCGGTGCGAGCCCATCGGAGCCCTGCCGTTGGACGGGCTATGCGCTACGGCTATGCGCTACGAGGCGTAGGCGTAGAAGCCGGTGCCCTCGCCGCTCCAGCCGTGCTTGGCGATGAGCTGGTCGTTCTCGCTGGAGTCCAGCGTGTAGTGGTGGGCGGAAAGGCCTCCGTTGTACAGGCGGTACACGGCGCTTGCGCCGCTGAGCGCGCCCGAGGAGTCCTCGGCCGAGTAGAAGATGGGCTTGCCGCCGTTGTCGTAGACCCAGCCGTGGTTCCTCGCCAGGTCGTCGGCCTCGGCCTTGCTGGTGGTGTAGTGGTGGCTCATCTTGGCCATGGCGCCAAGGCCCGGGTTGTACAGGCGGTAGACGCCCTTGGCGCTCGACTTTGGCGAGGTCCAGGAAGCGCCCTCCTGCTTCCAGTCGTGGTTCACCAGGCTCTGGTACTCACCGTAGCTGGTGGTGAACAGGTGCTCGCTGGTGATGGGGTTGTACATGCGATACACCGTCTGGCTGGCAGTTGAATCGCTGTACATCGCGTAGAAAGAGCCCTCGCTACTGTTCTCGTGCGAGTCAGCCCATACGGCCTCAAGGTAGTAGTCGCCCGCATCGAGCTCTATGGTGAACGAGCCACTAAGGCTGGTGTCGTTTGCCACGTGGATGGTCTTCAGCGTTTGGCCCTTGTTTCCCTTGGTGCTCTTGAGGGCGATATCCACCGTGGAATTGTTGCAGTCGGAGTCCAGCTCAACTCTCCAATCGAAGGTGATCTTCTTCTTGGAGGATAGGGCAAGGCTCCTGGCAGCACCGTAGCTTTTCCCGTAGAAATGGCTGCCAAGATACTCGAAATCATCAACGCTGTCAGTTAGTTCATTGCAGTAGTACGGAGTGACGTAATTGTCCTCAACGATTGAGCCATCAGCTTGCTTCGTGTACCACGTGAAATTGCCGGCATAGAACTTGTAGGCATCGCTCCACGATTTGTCGTTGGCGCGATGAACCGCTTTCACCGTTTGGCCAGAATATACGGCGTAATTGCCATACTTGTAGTACTCGAAGTTATCAGGCATCTGCCCTAGGAACTCGATGCTCTGCAACTTGGAGCAGTTGTTGAGCGCCGAAGTTTCAAATTCGGTTACCGAGGCGGGGATGGTAAGGCTGGTAATTTGAGTGCCCGCAAAGGCTTCGTAGGCAACATACGTCAACGAAGCAGGAAGATTGATCTCGGTCAAGGAAGTGCAGCCTTCGAATGCCGAGCCCTCAATAGTCATAAGCGATTGAGGAAGTTCAATGCTGCTTAAAGCGGCGCAATTCTCAAACACGCCCTCTCCGGAAGCACTCAAGGCTTTCAGCGTGCCAGGAAGTTTCACCTTCTCAATAACTGTATTGCCCGAGAAAGAAGGCATTGCGGTAACCGTATCAGCGAATTCAGCTTCGGTCATGTTCGGAAAGGCGGCGGGCTCTTGCCAACTTAGCATGGAATCTTTAGCGGATGGAAAGCTTGAGTTGCCCAAACTCGTTACTCCCTCTTCAACCACCAGCTTCTTGACCAGGATCTTATTCTTTACCTCGCCAGCAACATCGGCGCTACTATCAGATGAGCCGAATTCTCCTTCCCCTTCTATATGAAGAGTTCCATCAGCATCAATGCGGTAAAAGCAATTATCGCCAAGACGGCCCAACCCAAGGGTGTCTCCCCAATCAAGATCGCGCATACCCGAAACCCAAGGATAGGCGTAGTATCCCCAACTCAATGAGACCGCAGAGCCAGAGCCCCAGGTGGCATTAGATGGATCGTAGTAAATGCCGAGATAATCGTCGCGAGAGCTCCATCCCCAACCCTGCTGTTCGTCTACTTCAATAATTTCGGCGTTCAAATCAGGGTCGGCAATATAGCCGCAATAATAAATATTGATGCTCTCGGGCTTGTCACCCAAGAAGAAGACAGCATAGGCATTCCGCAACTCAGAAAGGGACACGGAAGTAACCCCGTCGCCAATTTCGACAACGCGAATTTTTTCTTTTTGGGCAACGAGTTCATCGTATACGTCCAGATCGAACTCACCTTCACCGGCTACGGTGAGCAAACCGTCGTCATCCAAAGTCCACTGAATGCTCTCGTTGGGCGCTTTGAAGGCATTAACGCCTACAGCAATGTCGATAGCACCTTCATGGTTGTCGTCTCCGGCCCGAGAGCAGGAAAACTCGCCGCCTCCCGGCTCGTTGGCATTAGAAGAGGACGCTGCCTCGGAACTC
>CAVFVF010000048.1:9576-10271 GCA_963625925.1 Eggerthellaceae bacterium
AACTCTCCGCAACTTCAGGAGCCAGTTCTGTTAAATCGACGCTAGCCGAATCGCTATCGGCCTCTACGAACCCTAGGTCGGCCGCACCCGCAATCGAAGCATCATTTGAGTTTGTCTCATCAGCCGCAAGGCTCTCCTCGGCGGAACCCTTCGCCGCAGAACCCGCTCCAGCCGCATTGTTCCCTTCAGCGAAGGCCTGGGCCGGCACGCACCACAGCGCGAGCACCAACGACATAACAATAGAGATTGCAGCCTTGCCTTTTCGCATAGCAGCCATAGTGATCCCCTTTATCGAATTTTTATATGCCTCCATGCTGGCACAATCGCATTAGCTTTTTTGCGCAAAAAGCTTCCAGCATGGTATTCAAGTGTTTAAAACACTATCCAAATCCAAATCGTCCAGCGCAAAAGGGCCACCGCGGAATAGCTATTGAAGCGGCACTGCGGGCGCCTAAGTGAAAACAGGATACTCGCGGGGCGGGTTTCAAAGCCCGCACTTTCGCTACTCAACGGCCGAATAGGCGTAAAATCCAGCTCCCGAAATGAAGCGGGATCTACATTCCTTGTTTTTAGAATCTAACGCCACCGCAAGAACAGCACGTTGCCACGTAGCTATCGCAATAAATGGTGTACGTTGCGAACTTAAAGCCCCAAAACCCGTAATTATAAGGATGATAGTCTACCCCGTATACAGG
>CAVFVF010000049.1:0-10154 GCA_963625925.1 Eggerthellaceae bacterium
CCACAATAGCCAAGATAACCAAGTGGAAACGAGCGCGCTTTTCGGCATCGGCCCACATCTGAGCCATGCGCACCAAAAGCGGCTTGTACACCGAGCCCACGGTAAGCAGAATAGCCTGCGCCGGGAAGTACAACGCATTGAAGAACAGCTGGTTGTCGTAGGAAAGCGCGGTTTCCATAACGAACTTGGGCATGTTGTCGATGAGGGAATACATAAACAGTGCAATAAACACCGGGAAGCACTGCTTGAACAGCGAAACCACGCTCTGCACACTCATACGTGCGCTCTTGGGCGTTTCCAAAAGCGAAAGCGGGAAGGTAAGCACCACAAACGTAGCAATGGCAGCCACCGCCATGGCAATGCTCGAAAGCCCCAAATCGCGCGAAATCAGCAAGAAGATGCTGAATACCACCAGCACCACAATAGATCGGAAGGCCTGCGAAATGCCCGCCAAATACAGCTTGTCGGCCTGCTGCAAGCGGCCTTCGTACACGTCGGCCAGGGCATCGATCATCTTATAGGCGCACACGCCCATGCACATGGTAAACATCTGCTCGCTGTACCCACGGATTCCGCAGTACACGTAAGCAACCACCATCATAAGAATGCACGTGATGAAACGGTTGAGCTGATAATCAGAAAACGAATGACGCTCTTGGATATCGGATACCTGGTAGGTACGCACGCCGTAATTGCCCAAGATCATCAGCAAGGTGCCGATGATGAAGGCCATGGAAAACATACCGGCCTGTTCGGCACCGCACAGCTGGGTTACCACGATGGTGAGCACCGGGAACACCATGCCCCAGGCGCCCGTGCCTAAGGTGTTGCACACATAGTCGCGCGTGGTGCGGTGCGAAGCATATTCTTCTTCTTGATCGAAGGAGCCCTCAGAAACCACACCCAAAAGGCGGTTGCACCACTGGTTGATGGCCTGTTTTACTGGATTATTGCGTTTGGGCTTGCGGGAGCGCCTAGAGCCACCGTCGGCGCCGTAGCGCTTGTCGAAGGCCTGATCGCGCGCCGCACTGGCGCGCTGCACCGCTGCACGAGCGCGATCGCCCAGCGAAGATGCACCCTGAGTATGCTTGCCGTTTCGCTGCATTCCAGCCGCCGGCCACCTTTCTAATTCGTCTGCCTAGAGCGCTGGCCTTGGGGGCTTGCGCTCGCACGATTATAGAGCCGCAAGCGGGGCCTTCACGTAAATACAACCAGTCCAACAGGAAACCCGCACGCAGAATGCACGGGATTTGCGCAACTGCGAAAGGCCGGCAATCAAAACACCACCATTCGCAAACACCTTGGAACCTAGGGGTGCCAGTGGGCTACCATAGAGCCAAGGCAACCAAGGAGGCAACAATGAAGATAAAAGTCGGGTCCGTGATCATCGGCTTCATCCTTATTTGCATTGGCATTGCCACCATCGCAGGCCAGGTTGCCTTCTTGGGCATTCACCCAGTTGTTTGGTTTATTTTGGGCGCTCTGCTCATTTGCTCCGATTCTGCCTGGGAAAAACTGGCGCATGCCAAGCGCGGCGAGCATAAAGACCCCACCGAAGGCGAAACCGCTGAAGGCGAAGCCGCGACAAACGCAAAACCCGCCGAAGACGAGGCTTCGGAAAGCAGCAAGGCCGTCGAAGGTAGTGCAGCGGCAAATGCCGAAGCCGAGCCAGCAAAAAACGCCAGCGCTTCCGCCGCAACTACCGCCAGCGCTCCCGCCGCAACGCCGAGCAGCGCCTCTGCCACAACCCAGGCAGCGCTCGGCGAAGGCCCCATGCCAACCAGCACTGCGCCCACCAGCAGTTCCGCCGATGAGAGTAACTAACGCGCTGACCTGGCATTAAACATGGAACATTTGAACAAGTAATCATTATTGCGGCTTTGCCGCTTTTTCATTGACACGCCCTGCGCGCGCCCTACAATGGTCGAACTTCGCAACACGCACGACCAAACAAAAAGGAGGCGCGGCAATGGATATGAATTTGATGTTCGACCTTTTGGCCGACGCCTTCAAAGACACCATCTATTTGGTGCCGTTCTTGCTGGTTACCTACTTGCTGCTAGAGCTGCTTGAGCACAAGGCCAGCGGCAAAACCGAGCAACTGGTACAAAAAGCCGGCTGGTTTGGACCAGCTGTTGCCGCCGTGCTGGGCGCCGTTCCCCAATGCGGCTTTAGCGCTGCGGGCTCTGCCCTGTTTGCCAGCCGTGCCATTACCTTAGGCACGCTGTTTGCCGTGTTCCTTTCCACGTCCGACGAAATGCTGCCGCTGTTCATCGCCTCACAGGTAAGCCCTTCGGTTATGGCAGCAATCCTTGGCTGCAAAGTTGCAATTGGCATGATCATGGGCTTTGCCGTAGACGGCGTGCTGCGCCTTCGTCTGCATGCGGCACAAGCCCACGCCGAAGAAGAGCACACTCATGCCCACGAGCAGCATTGCCACTGCGACCACGAACACGAGCAAGGGGCACCCGCCTTTGGCGATGAGCATTGCCTAAACCCCAGCTGCCATTGCGTAGAAGAGGGAACCACTTGGGCAAGCATAGTTGCAAGCGCGGTTAAGCACACGCTGCAAGTTACCGTTATCGTGTTTATTATTTCACTGGTGCTGGGCGCCATCATGGAAGGCTTTGGCGAAGAAGCCGTAGAAGGTTTCCTTACCGGCAACCCCAGCCTGGCGGTGTTCGTTTCGGCGCTGGTAGGACTTATTCCCAATTGCGGCGCCAGCGTGGTTATTACCCAGCTCTACCTAGATGGCATGCTAGGCACCGGCGCCATGATGGCAGGCTTGTTGGTTTCGGCCGGCGTTGGTTTGCTGGTGCTATTCAGCGAAAACCACCGCATAAAGCAGAACCTGCTCATCTTGGCCGGGCTCTACGCCACTGGTGTTTGCTGGGGCCTGGCGTTCCAAGCCGCAGGCATTGCGTTCATGTAAAAGCCCGCCTGCATGCAACAATGCGCAAAGGCTGTGCACCGCGGCCCGTAACGGAGAGAGCCATTCTGAAAGCACTTCCTGTTAGATTTGCAAAGCAAATCTTCTTCAAATGCATGAGGCAGTGACCGCACGCAAAAATCCCCGCCAACGGCGGGGATTTTAAGCAGGGTAACGGATGGCTCGGTTCCGTTGCGGGCCGCGGTGTGCGGCCCTGCCCGTTACAGACAGCTAGCCAATTCCAAACAAATGGTTAACCGGCCCATGGCCCTTCCCCAGCCCAGGGTTGGTGCGAATAGCCTGCGTCAAGTATTCCTTAGCCAAACGTACTGCTTCAACCAAAGGTTCGCCCTTTGCCAAATACGATGCAATGGCAGAAGAAAGTGTGCAGCCGGTACCGTGAGTGTTTTCGGTTTCGATGCGCTCGGCCTTAAACCAAGTATCGGCGCCGTTGGCTTCAACCAACACATCGGTGGCGGTTTCTACCAAGTGGCCACCTTTTACCAGTACTGCCTTACAGCCCTTACGCTTGCAAATAGCACAACCGGCAGCAAACATATCTTCCTTGCTGGAAATTTTCATGCCGGACAGCACTTCTGCTTCGGGGATATTGGGCGTGGCAACACAGGCCAAGGGCAGCAATTCGTCCAACGCCGCAACAGCACCGCCTTCAGCCAAAGCATCGCCACTGGTAGCCACCATCACGGGGTCTAATACCACATTGTGCGCATTCCACGCTTGCAGCCCTTCGGCCACAGCATGCACTGCTTGAGCGGTGGGCAACATGCCGATCTTCACCGCATCGGGGCGGATATCAGAAAACACGCTATCCATCTGGGCGCGAATGAAGGCAGGCTCAGTTGCGGCAACGCCTTGCACGCCTTGCGTGTTCTGCGCGGTAAGGGCGGTTACCACACTTTCGGCATAAACGCCCAAGGCCGTCATGGTTTTGATGTCGGCCTGAATGCCGGCACCGCCGCTGCTGTCGGATCCAGCTATGGTAAGTGCAACCTTCATAGATGTCCCTTTCAAAATGTCCCGGCGCACAGCCGGGTAAGAATCGCAGTTAATCGGCCATTTCTTCGCCAAGGTCGATGGTAAGGCCGTCCATGATGTTGTTCACCGTGCGAACAGCGCACATTTTGCCGCACATGGTACAAGTGCCCTCGGTTGAAGGCGGTGCGCTTTCGAAGTACTTTCGCGGCTTTACCGGGTCGATGGCCAGGCTGAACATTTCTTCCCAGTCCATACGGCGGCGGGCATCGCTCATGCGATTGTCAACATCGCGCGCATGCGGTAAGCCCTTGGCAATGTCGGCGGCGTGGGCGGCAATCTTGGTAGCCACCAAGCCTTCGCGCACGTCGGCCGCATCGGGCAGGCGCAAGTGCTCGGCCGGGGTTACATAACACAAAAAGTCGGCACCAGCCGTGGCGGCAATGGTTCCGCCAATGGCGGCCGTAATATGGTCGTAGCCAGGAGCAATGTCGGTTACCAGCGGCCCCAGCACATAGAAGGGCGCGTTATGGCACAGGCGCTTTTGAAACTTCATGTTGGCAGCAATTTCATCTACTGCCATATGGCCCGGGCCTTCCACCATTACCTGCACGCCGGCATCCCATGCGCGCTTGGTGAGTTTGCCCAGCTCGATAAGCTCACTGATCTGACCCGCATCGGTAGCATCGTAATTGCAGCCAGGGCGCATAGCGTCGCCCAGGCTGATGGTCACATCGTGTTCGTGCAGAATCTCTAGCAGCTCGTCATAGAACTCATAGAAGGGGTTTTCGTTGCCGGTGGCCTCCATCCAGGCAAACAGCAACGAGCCGCCTCGGCTTACGATATTCATAAGGCGACCGGTGTCGTTAAAGCTTTCGATGGTACGGCGGTTGATGCCGGCATGAATGGTTACGAAGTCCACACCATCTTCGGCATGGCGGCGCACCACGTCCAAAAAGTCTTTTGCCTTAATGCCAATAAGCGGCTTTTCCAAATAACCGATGGCATCGTACATGGGCACGGTGCCAATCATGGCGGGGCTCATGCCCACCAGCTTGGTACGAAAAGCCTGGGTTTTGCCATGGTTGGAAAGGTCCATAATGGCCTCGGCGCCCAGCTCAAGGGCGATGTTCACCTTTTCCATTTCCAGCTCTTCGTTCATAAGGTCGCCAGAAATGCCCAGGTTGACGTTCACTTTGGTACGCAGGCCCTCGCCTACGCCTTCGGGGCTTAAAGCCGTATGGTGGATGTTGGCGGGAATGGCAATGCAACCCTTGGCAACACCTGCGCGAATTTCTTCTGGCGCACGGTGCTCCTTAGCGGCCACCGCTTCCATCTGCGGGGTTACGATACCTGCTTTTGCATAGTCTATCTGGGTAACAAGACGTTGTTGCGCCATGGCGCTCTCCCTTCGTTGGCATTATCCATATCAGGTTCTATGGGTCGGAGCCGTGCTCCCTCTCAGCCTGGCAGCCGCATGCGACCAAGCTCCCCGTATGTCTTCAGTTATTGTAGCCGCGCCGTACGCTAAGCGCGCAGGCAATCGTAAGTCGCGCGCGCCAGCTCGGTAACTGGAAACAGCACCCAAAGCGAGCCTTGCTCCAGGCTAATGCGGGCCGGCTGCCCAACCAGTTCGTTGGAAACACCCCACAGCGCGCGGTTTAGCGTCGTGCCGTTTTCGATACCGTATTCAAGTCCTACTTCGGTAACGCCTTTGGCTGCATCGCTATGATTGATTACCGAACACGTGCCCCATGCGCCCGCCTCAAACGCAATCGAGCTGAAGGGGCCAGGCGCCACCAACGGGGCAATGGCAAACTCATCGCCTGCGCCCCACATGCAGGTACCGCGTGCGGCAGCCTGAACCAGCAGCTGCAAATTGCCCAGGGTATGGTCGAGCCTGCCTTCAAAGGCATCGCAGAGCACCAGCTCATCAAAGCCCGAAAGCTCGGCGTCTTGAATGGCCAAATCCATATCGGTGTAATCCTTGTGAGTGTCGTATTTGGCCACGCATTCATGCTGAGGCGTAAAGCCCAGCGAATCGAAGTCGCCAAACACCTTGGCAGGCTCAATGCCCAGCGTTTGGCAGGTAGCATAGCCGCCATCCACGGCATACACGGCATCGAATTCCAGTTGCTCAAGCACAGCCGTAATGCCTTTATGGTTGGAAGGCGCAGCGCCCACCAGCAAGCAACGTTTCATATGCACCCTCCCCCTTCGGAATAGCAAAAACGCCGCTCAAACGAACGGCGCCAAAAAATGAGCGAGCCTATAAGCCGGGTTCTGTAATCGGCAACCATTTATCTCGACTCCGCGTCGCCGCGAAGCTCAAGCACGCAACCCGAATGCACGGAAGGGCGACCGTATGGCATTCCTATTTGCGCTTGCTCCAGATGGGGTTTACCAAGCCGTGCTGTTGCCAACACGCTGGTGCGCTCTTACCGCACCGTTTCAGCTTTTCTCCTGCAAGCAGGGGAGTTTCCTTTTCTGTGGCACTATCCGTCGGGTTACCCCGCCCAGCCGTTAGCTGGCATCTTGCCCTTTGGAGCCCGGACTTTCCTCATGCTTGCGCACGCGATTGCCCGGCCCGCTCGATTGAGCATTGTATCACGCGCAGGCTGCGACACCTTAGATGCGCCAAGACTAAACGAATCTAGCCTGAATAGACGAAATGTCGACAGAGCGACGCTGCGCAAAACCCCTAAGGCCCGAAAGCGCATAAACAGAGTTTCCTTAGGCTAACTTAGCTTGTACAATAAGGGGCAAAAGACGCACGCGCCCCCAACGAAAGGCTCGTCATGAATAACTCGCACGCAATTTCCCATTTCACCTGCACCTGGCTTGTGGCTCTTTGCCTTGCAACGGGGGCATTCGCCCTTGCCGGCTGCGGATCGCAGGAAGAGCAAAACGCCCAGCCCGCACAGCCTGCGCAAGCTACTGAAGAAGAGCAGGAGCAGGAATCCATAACCGCGCATGGCTCTAACTACGAAAAGGCCGAAACTGTTTCTGCCACCACTACGCTCACCGGCAAAACAACCGCTATTACCGTAGACGAATGGCTGAAAAACCCTTCGGGGCTAGACGTGATTGACGATGTTTCTACCCTGCAGCAAATCAAAGCCAGCGATGATGCCATAACGTTTACCCAAGATGGCGAAAAACTCACCTGGCGAACCTTGGGTAAAGATGTTCACTATTCAGGCATAACCGACAAAGAGCTTCCCTTTAGCATCAGCTACACCTACAAGCTAGACGGGGCCGAGGTTGACCCCGCCACGCTCACCAACGTTACTGGTCATTTAGAAATTGGAATCAGTTACCAGAACAATACGCAGGGCAGCCTAAGCGCAAACGGCACCAGCTATTCGGTACAGCAGCCCTTCGCTATGGCTAGCATTGTTTCGCTGGATGCCGAGCACGCCAAAAATGTAAAAGTAGACCACGGCCAGGTTATGGATCAGGATGGATCGTTTATGGCCGTGGGTATGGCAATGCCAGGCTTGGCAAAGTCCCTTGCTGTTGAGAGCATGGTAAGCCTGCCCGAAAGCGTTACCATCCAAGCCGACGTAACCGGCTTCGACATGCCCAGCATTACCACCATGGCCTCCAACCAGGTTTTGGGCATGGTGGGCAGCGAAACCGATGAGGTAAGCTCCAACATCAGCGATGCATTTAGTCAGGTAGATTCCATCAAGCAGGCAACCGACCAGCTAAGCCAAGGCACTTCAGCAATCGATACGGCCCTTGCCACCATCGCTGAAGGCCAAAGCAAACTCAATGCCGCCTTCCCCAACGCAACCAATGGGCTTACCCAGCTACAACAGGGCAGCTCTGGTGTGGGGCAGCTGGTAGAAGGAGCCAACCAGGCACTGGCAGGCGAAGCTGAAGCGCAACAGCAAATGTCTACGCAGATTGCCTCCCTAAAAGAGCAGCTGAACTCCTTGAAGGCCGTAAGCACCGAAGGCATGGCCGACGAAAACATAAAGGCCCTGGAAAGTGCTGAAAAGGAAATGGAAGCAACCATAGCCAACTTAGAGGGCACACTAGCGGCTGCGCAGCAGGCAAACGGCACGGCAGGCGGCGTGCTCGATAAAGCGAGCGAAGCCAATGCCCAGGTAACCAGTGGTCTTGAAGCCGTGGCACAGGGGCTTACCCAAATCCAAAGCGGCTATGAGCAGCTTGCCCAGGCAACCTCCCAGGTAAGCCAGGCTGCCAGCCAACTGAGCGATGGCACCAAGCAAATGAGCGAAGGCGTGGCGCAAGCCATTGAAGAAGCACGCGGCAGCATCGAAGGTAAGTTCGATCTTATTAAGGCTTTGTCCGATTATGCCGATGAGCAAGGCGCCCTGTGCGGCAATGCCAGCAACATGCCCGCCAGCACCACCTATGTGGTAACCGCAAAGGCATAACACGGCACCAAGCGGCATTTGCAACAAGATGGGCCAGAGCGTTAAACCGTTCTGGCCCATCTTTAGCATTCAGGGCAGGCAATCGAAAAGTCAGATGCTCATACAATTCTGGCGAAGGCCCTGCAAAACGCAGCAGCCCCCTGCCCTAGCCCAGGCAAAACAAAAGCGCCCCGCAGGGCGCTTTTGCAATTAATATTCCGCGCTGCGGCTAGCGTACGTTCTTGCCACGACGCCAAGAGGCAACACCCAGCGCTGCAGCAGTAAACAGCATTACCAACGCTACCCAAAATTGCGGGCCATCGGCGGTAATGGCCAAGATAGAAGGTAGGCTTGCCGCCGAGGGCTCTTGGGTTTCAATTTCACCCTGTTCAAACTTAGGGTCAACCGCCACGTGATAGTTCCAGGAGCCGTTAGAGCCCTGCCCCGGCAGAGAAACCAAGAACGGCGCGCAAGAGTAAGGCGTACCCCCTACGTAGCCCGTAGAGCCTGCCACCAGATAAAGCCCTGGCTTCAAGCCGGAAAACGAAACCACACCCGCCGAAGACGCGGCAGCGGTTGCGTAGGGCGAAAGGTTGTTTGTGCGCACGTAGTTGCTAAGGGTGAGTGCTGCGCCAGCCCATTCGCTCGACTTGTTAAGCGCGTTTACTTCTACCCCACTAGCCTGATACGCCTCGTTAAGCTCAAAACTGGCACTTTCGGTAAAGGAAGCAACACGGTACAGGGAAAGGTGCATACCGGTTACCGCCTTGCCCGATGCCAAGCATTCGGCTGAAAGGGTGCAGCTACGCGTAAGGTCGGGGGTTTCCTGTGCCCAAGCGCGCGTTGGCGCTGCAAAAGCAAATGCGAAAGCAAGCGCCAAGGCTACGGCAACGGCAACAAGCCAGCCTGCAAAGCCATCGGCTGTGCCTCGCTTACAGAAATTATTACTGCGATCCATTGTTCCTAGCGCCTCCTTTCGTAAGCACGCTTCTTCTTTTTTGCCATCACGGCTACACACAGCGCCGCAACGGCAACGCCTGCCAAAAGCAGCTCACGCCATAAATCCAAGCTTCGCTGCATCTGACCGCCAAAGGTGATGCTGCCCGCATCGCCCATGGAGTCTACCCTGTGGGCGCGCACCAGCAAACGCTGGGTGTTAACGCCGTAGGGCGTGCAGGTAACCAGCGTTACGTAGTCGCCGTCTACCTGCGGCATAAGGCTGGAAACATCGGTGGGCTCCACCACCAATATCTGGTCAACCTCATAAGCCAAGGTTTCGCCTAGCACATGCAAGCCAAACCTATCGCCTTCGGCTAGCTGGTCCAAGTCGGTAAACAGCAATGCCGAAGGCAAACCGCGATGACCCGAAAGCACACAGTGCGTACCCACGCCACCAACGGGAAGCGAGGTGCCGTACAAATGCCCAATGCCCTGCTCAAGTTCAGCTTCGCCCGTGCCATGGTAAATGGGCAGGCGAACCTGGATCTTGGGGATTTCGATGTATCCCATCACCCCGTTGCCAGCAACGTTTAACAGCTGCCAGTATTCATCGGTGCTGGGCAAATCCTCGCCCGAAAATGCATCCGAAAACGTAGGGCTCAAGCGCTCATTGTAGGCACGTGCCGCTTCTAAGATGCTCGAATAATCCGTTTCGGACATCTGGCTAACCGCTGTGTCGTACTCGCTCATTAGCCGGTCTTGACGCCACTGGTTGTACAAATTGCTTACCGTGGGGTACAGCAAAATACACAAACCTAGCAGGAACACGACGGCTATAGCAATGTTGGGCACGATGCTGCGCTTGCGCGCTGGTGCTACCTGGGGCTCCGGAGCCATGGCAGGCA
>CAVFVF010000050.1:0-9800 GCA_963625925.1 Eggerthellaceae bacterium
GGGGTAGAAGCACCCATGACCATCATCAGCCCCGAACAGCTTGCTGCGCGTGAAAAGGCCGCGAAGGTTGCTGCGGCGAAGGCTGCGCGTGCTGCAAAGGCCGCAAAGCAAGCTGGCGGTGAAGCCGAACCCGCCAATGCCAAAACCAGCGATGCAGATGCAGAGCTTGAGGCTAAGCTTGCTGGCATGGACCCCGAAAAGGCCGAAAAGGTTCGCGCTGCCATGAAGGCTAAGGCCGCCAAAGCCGCAAAGAAAGCTGAAGAGGAAAAAGCGCAACAGCAGGCTGACGCACTAGAGGCTAAGCTTGCTGGCATGGATCCCGAAAAAGCCGCGAAGGTCAGGGCCGCTATGGAAGCCAAGGCCAAAAAGGCCGCCGCGCAAGCAGCCGAAAATAAGGAAGGGGAGTAGCACAATGGGCAAAGCACAAGTTATCCCATTTGGCCCGCAGCACCCAGTTCTGCCCGAGCCGCTTCACCTAGACCTGGTTGTACAAGATGAAACCGTTGTTGATGTTTTGCCGCAGATTGGCTTTGTCCATCGCGGCTTGGAAAAGCTCGTTGAAACGCGCGACATCCATCAATACATCTATGTCGCAGAGCGCATTTGCGGTATCTGTGCTTTTGGACACAGCTACGGCTATGCGCAAACCATTGAAAATCTTATGAATGTAGAGGTGCCTGAACGCGCTGAGTTCCTGCGCACTATCATGCATGAGCTTTCTCGTATCCACTCGCACCTGCTGTGGATGGGTTTGGCTGCCGATGCCTTTGGTTATGAATCGTTGTTTATGCACACGTGGCGTTTGCGCGAGCGCATCTTAGACATCTTCGAAGCCGTGGCTGGTGGCCGAGTGATTCTTTCCTATACGTTGCTTGGCGGCGTTACAAAAGATATCGACGCTCCGATGCTTGCCAGCATTAAAGACACGCTCAATTCTCTTAAGAAGGAATACGACGAGTTGTGCGGAGCCTTCCTGAAAGACTCTTCGGTTAAAAACCGTACGGTGGGTGTGGGCTTCATCGACGAAGAGCATGCCCGCAGATACGGAATGGTGGGCCCGTTCGCCCGCGCCAGCAACGTTAACAACGATGTTCGTTGCCTTGGCATTGGTGGCTACGGAAAGCTCAATTCCTTTGAACCCATCATGGATACCGATGGCGATTGCTATGCCCGCATCAAGGTACGCGCGCTTGAAGTGCTTCAATCTATCGACATCTGCTGCGAACTTATCGATAAGATCCCCGATGGCCCGATTTTAAACCCGGTAAAGGGTGCTCCTGCCGAAGGGTCCGAGGCTTGCGGCATTCTGGAACAGCCACGCGGCGAGGTGTACTACTATGCTTCGGGCAACGGCACCAAGTTCTTGGAGCGCATGCGCATTCGTACACCAACTTCTACCAATATTGCAGGCATGACCATGGCCCTGAAAGGTTGCGACCTTTCCGACGTAAACATGATCGTGCTTTCCATCGATCCTTGCATCAGCTGTACAGAAAGGTAGTCCAATGGGTGGTTTTAAACTTGGAAAAATGACCCTCAGGTCCCTTTTTGGCAAGCCTGAGACCACGAAATACCCACTCGAAGAGCCCGTTTTGCCCGAGGCTATCCGAGGGTGCGTGCGTTTTGATCACACCAATTGCATTTACTGCGGCATTTGCGAAAAACGCTGCCCAACCAACTCGATCAAGGTTTCGAAGCCGGACACTACCTGGAGCATCGACCACTTTGATTGCATCCAGTGCGCTTCGTGCGTTAGGGAGTGCCCTAAAGGCTGTTTGAGTATGGACAACGTGATAATGCACCCCAGCACAGAAAAGCATGTGGAAACTTTCGTTAAACCTGAGCCAACCGAAGAGGAAAAGGCCGCTCTTGCAGCTAAGGAAGCAGAGAAAGCTGCTAAAATCAAAGCTGCTAAAGAAGCGAAAGCGGCAAAAGAAGCACAGGCTTCTGCCGAATAACGAAAAGAGTCGCTTTTTTACCACGAAACGGTAGCAGAACCGGGTCATTTGGCCCGGTTCTTATTTGGAGGGCAGTAATGGCGCAAAAAGCGGCTAAAGAATACGAGGTGAGCAACAAGATCTGCACTGTTCCGAATCTGCTTTCGCTCATTCGATTCTGCATGATCCCCGTCTTCCTGTATTTGCTGCTTACCGGTTATAACCTGGCAGCAACTATATTGTTTGCCGTAGCCGCCAGTACCGACTGGGTAGATGGTCAGGTGGCACGCCGCACCAATCAGGTTTCTAAGCTGGGTCAGTTGCTCGACCCATTTGTTGATCGCTTGCTTATGATCTCGGGCGTTGTAGGCCTTTTGCTAGTAGGCCGTCTGCCTCTTTGGATCGTATTGTTTGTTGTTCTGCGCGACTTGCTTATGCTTGCCGGCGGAAGTTATCTGATTTCACGCTGGAAAGTGCGCGTTCCCGTAATTTATTTGGGCAAAGTAGCTACAACGTTTTTGTATATAGGCTTTGCGGGCATTCTGCTTAATATGCCCCTGCTTATGGGCCTTGGTGTTTGCTCTTTCGATTGGCTGCCGGGCTTCAATGACCAGATGTATTCCTGGGGCTTTTGGTTTGCCTACGCAGGCTTGCTGCTTTGTATCGTTACTACCACGTACTACATCGTTAAGGGTGTACAGGGTATGCAAGCCGCAAAACGCGCTGAAGCTGCAGGAATCACGCTTAAGGATGCTGAATAGTTGGCCGATAATCGCAACAATCAACAGCCTAGGCGCAGGTCTTCTACAGGGCAGCAACCTCGCGTGCGCACTGGTGCGCCTGCATCTGGGCGCGCAAGCGGTGGTAGACCCGCTCGCGCTTCGCAGCCTTTAAATACTGAAAGGCAGCAGGCCGGCGTGCGCCGTCAAAGCATCTCTGCTGTTGGCGGAACGGGCATGCAACCGACCCTGCGCTCTTCTGCCCGCATTGACGAGATTCGCCAAAGGCACAATCAGCAGCCGGGCCAGCCCGACGCTGTTTCCGGTCAGGCGCAACGACCTCGCACGGTAGCCCAGCATGGCGACCGTCCTTATATGGGTCAACAACAGCGCCCTGGCCGTAATCGTATCCAAGCGGGCAGCGCACCTAAGCGCTCGGAGGCTCAGCGTTCGTCTATGCCGCGCAATGCTCGAGGCCCTCAACCAAACGCCAACAACCGCAGTCGTGCCCCCAGGGGTAATGCACCTATGCAAGGTTCCTACGATATTGCTCGTGCAAATATGGCTGGTGCGGTGTGGTCGCAAGGAAATCAACGAGGCCGAAACCAAAATGGCGGCAATGGTCGTGGCGGTGCCGGCTTTGGTGGCGGCAACCCTCAGCGCAGCCCCAAGCGAGGCTCTTTCTTCAGCCTGGGCAAGCTTAAAGTTGTTGCCGCGGTTGTTGTTGTCCTTTTGCTCATTGGCGGCGTTGATGCACTTCTTAATGGCAACAAAATCTATTCCGGTGTAACTATCGGCGAAGTTGCCGTTGGCGGAATGAGCAAAGAAGAGGCAAGCTCCGCCGTATCGGCACAGTACAGCGAGCGCGTTTCTTCCAACTACGAAACGTTTTTCGCCTCGGAGGACGCAAAGCAGAATGCTGCTTACAAAAGCGATAACGTTGAAGAGCAAATCTCGTATGAGCAAGGCTTAAACGACAGGCAGCAGTGGACTGTTTCTGCAGCTGCGGTTGATGCAGTGCTTGACGTTAACTCGTTGGTGGAAGATGCATTTCAAACGGGGCGCGATAATGGCGGCCCATTTGGTCGTTTAGCGGCTCAGCTTTTTGGGCGCAATGTCCCCGTTTCCTTGAGCTTCAACAGCGAGTCGGTTTCCAATTTGGCAAAACAGATGACCAACGCGGTTGGTACCGAGCGCGTTAACTACAACATTAAAATTGAAGAGGGCAATGCCTCTGTAACCGAAGGCCACGACGGTAACGAAATTACGCAGGACTGGCTAACCAGCAGGCTAAACAGCACCTTGCTAGGCCAAGAGCAAAAGGTGCAGAGTGTTCTTGCGCCTGAATACCAGCCGTTGCAGGTAACTGAAAACGACGCCCAAAAGGTAGCCGATTCAGTTAACGCATCTATTGCGCAAGGCGCCATCTTTACCTACGAGGCTCAAAGCTGGACCGCAAGCCGTAACGAATTGGGCAATTTGATAACCACCAACGTAGTTCGCTCGGGCTCTTCCTGGCAGCTAAAGCCCGAATTCGACGTGAATAAAACCAAAACTGCGCTGCTTTCTTCGCTGCATTCCAATTTGCAAGAAGGCGAATACACGGTTTCATTCGATAAGTCCGACAAGGGTGAAATCAGCGTTTCTACCACCGCAAAGGGCAGCGCTACAGAAGCAGTGGACAACCTGAACAAGACGTTCTTCGTGTCTGACGAGCGCAAAGAAACTCCTTCGGTAGAAGTGCCTTCTGCCGACATCCCTAGCACGCTTTCGCTTGACGATGCGCGCGCCTTCGGCCTGGTAGAAGAAATCTACTCGTTCAGCACTCAGTACTCATCTGGCAATGAAGCTCGCGTAACGAATATCCATACTGCCGCAGGTTTGTTGAACAATTCAATCTGCAAGGCAGGGGAGAAGTGGTCGTTTAACGACATTGCGGGCGAAGCCACTGAAGACAAGGGCTACATGGCTGCTCACGCCATTATTGGTGGCGATTATTCCGATGCTGTTGGTGGCGGCATTTGCCAAGTAGCAACCACGGTATTTAATTCCGTATACATGGCTGGTTACCCTATCCCCAAACGTTATAACCACACGCTTTATATTTCGACGTACCCCACAGGCCGCGACGCCGCTATTGCATACCCAGATATGGACCTGGTATGGCAAAACGACACCTCATCTGATGTATTGCTCGTGATGAGCTACACCAATTCATCGGTTACCGCTACACTGTTGGGCATTAGCCCTGGCTATCAGGTTTCTACCGAAACCGGCGAATGGCAAAAGGGCGCTGAGCATGGCACAACGTACAAAACCGACGACACTATCAAGAGCGGCGTCGAGTATGTTGAGTCTGAAGGCTCTGACGGGCGCAGCATTACTGTTGTTCGCACCGTAAAAAGCAAAGACGGAACCGTCTTGCATTCCGATACGTTTAATTCGAATTACGCTGCCAAAAACAAAGTAATTGTTCGCGGCACCAAGTAAGTATCTGAAAGGAACGTTTTGCTTGTAGGGCAGGATGAACTAATAAAATGCACTGAAGCCGAGGCAGCTTGCCAACGTGGCGCAATCCTCTTCTCGTTTAAGCGAGCTTGTGTTGCGCTTGTGGCCGCAGCTGCCATTGCATTTTCGGTTGCTCCGGCAAGTGCCTATGCCGACGTTCGCAGCACCGACAACGCAAATGGGCTTACCGTTGAACAGCGCGCTCTTTCGGCTTCGCAATTCCCCAACATCGCCGCCAATTACGCCATTTTGGTAGATGACGAAGGCCGCGTTTATTTTGAGCGCGATGCAGATACGCAGGTTCAAATTGCATCAGTCACCAAAACGATGACGGCAATAGTTGCCCTTGAATATGGCGACCTGCAAAACACGCAGATCACGGTAAGCCAGAATGCCGCATCTATTGGCGAGTCTTCCGCAATGCTTTTAGCCGGCGACACTATGAACCTCGAAACCGCCCTGAAGGCAATGATGATCTGTTCCGGTAACGATGCCGCTACTGCTATTGCTGAATCGATGGGGCAACAGATAAAACAAGCCCTAAACGATAAGGGCGACCCTAATGTGCCCGATGGGGCGTTTGATGCGTTTGTATATGCCATGAACAAAAAGGCAAAGAATCTTGGCATGACCGATTCGCTGTTTGCCAACCCGCATGGGCTCGACTTCGATCAGTACAACGCCGACATGCATTGCTCTGCGCGCGATGTTTCCATCATGGTTACCGAGGCTATGAAAAACGACACCTTCCGCAGCATTGTTTCTACGGCCAATACCACCATTCAAGTTCAGCGCAACGGCGCTTCGGCTGATGTAAAGCTTGAAAGCACTGACATTTTGCTGGGTAACTACGACGGTGCATGCGGCGTTAAAACCGGCTTTACAGAAAAAGCTGGCGAATGCTTTGCTGGCGCTACCAGCCGCAACGGCAAAACACTCTACGCCATCGTGCTTGATTCCACTACCGAAGCTCAGCGTTTTGCTGATGCAAAAGCTTTGGATGAATGGGTGTTCGGCAATACCATCGACTACTCACTGGCACACAGCAGCGAAACTACTACCTATACCCAAAAAGGCGAAGAAGTTACTGTTCCCGTTGTTGCCAATGTGAGCCATAGCGGCTGGATGAACAAAACATTTAAAGCCACCTTGGCCGACCCCGAAGCTAGCGTTTCGGTTTTTGCCTTCGATGGTAATGTAAGCCAGGAGGTTGAATACGATAACGTTTCTGGCGATGTTCAGCCTGGTCAGAAGGTTGGCACTATTAAGTTTTACCAGCACAATGAAGTAATTGCCCAACAAAATCTGGTAGCTGCCGAAAGCTGCGCTGCCCCTAATTTCATTGAGGGCATCGGCATCTGGTGGGAGCGCCTTTGGAAGGGCTTTAGCGGTGAGCAAACACAGGCCGAAAGCACATTGGTTAACACAACGCCTATCATCTATGGCAATTCATCTGCCATTTCAAAAAATTAGGAGGCACGTATGACTAACTGTCCCGTATGCAATTCCCCAATAGATGAAAACTCCAACAGCTGCTCTGCTTGCGGATTCCGCCTGCAAGGTACCACTGAAGAATTCAAGGCCGTACCGCTCGAACCTGCCGTCGATGCCGAGGTTGCCGAAGCTGCCGCAAGCGTTCCAACGCTTACGGTTCTTTCCGGCAAGCAGAAGGGCATCGTGTATCGCCTGGAAGGAGACAAGGCCGTTGTGGGGCGCTCTCCTAAATGCGAAGTGTTCCTAAACGACATGACGGTGTCTCGTGGCCATGCGCTGCTTGAGCGCGTTGGCACGGAATGGTCTATTCAGGACACGGGCTCGTTTAACGGCATTTGGGTAAACAACACCAATATTGACCATGTAATGCTCAGAGACCATGACGTTATCCAGATTGGATGCTTCCTGCTTCGCTATGCCGAATAACGTAACAATCGGCCGTTTCGCCCCGACACCGTCGGGGCGTTTGCATTTAGGCAACCTGTTTTCTTTCTTAGTTGCCTACTTAGTTGCGCGTCAAAACAGTGGCCAAGTACTTATGCGCATCGAAGATTTAGACACGCAACGTACCAAGCAAGAGTTTGCCGATGCAATATTTCGCGATTTAGAAGCCTTAGGCTTTACCTGGGACAACCAGCCGGTATACCAAAGTCATAGAACCGAAGCGTACTTAGAAGCACTGCATGAGCTCGAAGCCCAGGGTAGGGTATATCCCTGTTTTTGCAGCAGGGCCGATTTACATTCAGCCAGTGCTCCACACTTTGGCGAAGAGTACGTGTATATGGGCACTTGCCGTGATCTGGGGCCAGAGGAGCGACAACATAAAGCCGCAAAGCGCAATCCGGCTACGCGCGTAATCGTCCCCGATACCTCTTTTCAATTTACGGATGCCTTTCAGGGCAAACGTGAATACAACTTACAGGTTTGCTCTGGCGACTTCATTATTCGTCGTAGCGACGGGGTATTTGCTTACCAGCTAGCCGTAGTGGTAGACGATGCCATGATGGGCGTAAATTCCGTTGTACGTGGCGTTGATCTTATAACCTCTACGCCAAGGCAAATGTTTCTACAGCTTGCATTAGGCTACGTTACCCCTAAATATGGGCACGTACCGCTTATCGTAGATGAAAACGGTAAACGCTTAGCAAAGCGCGACAATTCCTGCGATGTAGGCTTTCAGATGCGCGAGATGGGCATTGCGCCGGAATGGATGCTAGGCCACTTGGCTTACTGCGCCGGCTTAATTACGTGCGATGAACCCGCCACGCTAGATGAGCTTGTTAAACATGCACGGTTAGATGCATTGGAAGGAAAGCAATCCTTCTGCGTTTCGCCCTTTTAAACCCAGCTAATGAAGTTGCCAGCGCTTAGCGCCAAGCAATAAAATGCGCCCATAATCACGTTAAGCATGACAATCTGCGACATTGCGGCTGTACGTGATTGCTGATTTAACGGGTTCATCATAATAGCGCGCAGCACGGGGAATTCAGCAAGAACCATGATCATGAGTATGGGCATTCCAGCAGAGTAGAAGATGCCCACGATGGCTACGATAGCTACTATCCAAACCAAGATTGCGCCCTTGTAAACCCTAGGGGCCTTTTCGCGGCCCAGTTTAACAGCGATAGTGTTGCGATTGGCCGGAATATCCTTTTCAATGTCGCAGGTATTGTTGGTGAACAAGATCATGCCGATACCGAACATTACGGGAATGGCAACCAGCAACACGCGGAAATCTAACACGCCCGAAAGGACGTAGCAGCAGGCTAGGGGAATGAGCCCGCCCATCACAAAGCCACTCACAAATTCACCGATGGGCAAGTAGGAGATGGGCGTTTTGCCGCCTGAATACAGAACCACAATCAAAGCGCCAATAACGCCAATTACCAGCAGCAACCAGCTGGTTACAAAAGTCAGATAGAGGCCAAGCAAGAATGCTACGAACAAAAGGCCCACGCCAAAGGCGCACACATGGCTGGGATTCACATTGTTGTATACCAGTACGGCATCGAATTTATCTTCAGAGGAGTTTTCCGCTGTGTCGGTGCCCTTTTTGAAATCGAAATAATCGTTGAAAACGTTAACGGCAGACTGCATAAAAATGCAGATAAGAAGCAGCATCAAGGTAAACAAGATGTTTAGTTTGCCCGAGTAGCTTATTGCGCTGAACACACAAGAAAACAGAACGGGCACAATTGCAGCAGCCCAGGTGTGGGGAGCTGCAAGCTGGAAGCACAATGAAGGGGTAAGAGGGGAGTATGACTTCTTTTTGGGGGCACGCTTCTGCTTTTTGGGAGGCTGCATAAGGCTGAACTTTCTGCATTCTTTTTGGCTTTTAGTATAAGTATTGGCGCAAAAACGGGGTGTTGACCTGCCTTTTTATCTATTAAAGGCACTACAAACGGCCGTTTCGCACGCAAGTGATAATTATAATAGTGCTTGTAAGCTTTAAACGAAATTGAGGTAAGCGGGTCTATCTATGCGCAATTCAAAAGAGCTCGAAGCAAGCACGACGGTCGATAATCCGGAGGAACGATTCCAAACCTCTACCGAGATTCTTGTTCGCTATGCCGAAACCGACTGCATGGGCGTTGTCTATCACGCCAATTACCTTATTTACCTTGAGGTTGCGCGTACTGAATTCCTCGAACAGCTGGGCTTTCCGTATAAGCTCATCGAAGATGCCGGTTATATGTCACCGGTAACGCATGTGGATCTAACCTATGGCGCTCCTTTTAGATACGGCGATACCATTGTGGTGAAAACCCATGTCTCAAAGGCGGGCTCGGTCAAAACCTATTACACCTGCGAAATGTACCTGAAAGGGGAAGACCCTGAAAAGGTAAAACCCCATTTCAAAGCCGTTACGGAACATTGCGTGGTTGAACGAGACAGCTTCCAAGTGGTAAGTCAGAAAAAGACTTTCCCTGAGCTATATGAGCTTTATAAAAGCGTTGCATATTCTGATTAACAAAAAGGCCCTCGGTATCGAGGGCCAAGTTTTTGGGTAGGGAAGGCTGCTTTGCTGGCGGAGCGCTCCAAATGCTGAAGGGCTCTTCAGGGAACAGAAGCCAGAGAAAGGCTACTTGCGCTTAGACTTCTTGTAACCGGTTACATGCATCAATGCCAACAGAACATCATC
>CAVFVF010000051.1:0-9689 GCA_963625925.1 Eggerthellaceae bacterium
TGGGCAAGCAGCCCGACGACTTCGACTGGGTGCGCGACCGCCCCGGCCACGACCGTCGCTACGCCATCGACTCCGCGAAGCTGCGCCGCGAGCTTGGCTGGCAGCCCCAGCACACCGACTTCGCCGAGGGCCTGGCGCAGACTATCGCGTGGTACCGCGACAACGAGGACTGGTGGCGCCCTGCCAAGGAGGCCACCGAGGCCAAGTACAAGGCACAGGGCCAGTAGGGGAGGGCTGCGGTTATGGCAAGCATCGAATATGAGAAGCCACTGGCGGTGCACGAGAGCGGCATAGCCGGGCTGAAGGTCCTGGACCTGGCCGTGCACGGCGATTCCCGCGGCTGGTTCAAGGAGAACTGGCAGCGCGCCAAGATGACAGAGCTGGGCATCCCCGATCTGCGCATAGTGCAGAACAACATCAGCTTCAACGCCGATGCCGGCGTCACCCGCGGCATCCACGCCGAGCCGTGGGACAAGTTCGTCTCCATCGCCGCCGGCAGCGTGTTCGGCGCCTGGGTCGACCTGCGCGCCGGTAGCGCCACCTTCGGCAAGTGCTTCACCTGCGAGCTCAACCCTGGCCGCGCCATCTACGTGCCCCGCGGCGTGGGCAACAGCTTCCAGGCATTGGAAGATGGCACCGCCTACACCTACCTGGTGAACGCGCACTGGTCGGCCGAGCTGAAGAAGACCTACACCTTCGTGAACCTGGCCGACCCCGAGCTGGGCATTCAGTGGCCCATCCCGCTGGAGCAGGCCACGGTGAGCGAGGCGGATAAGAATCACCCCATGCTCAAGGACGTGGTGCCCATGGCGCCCAGGCGCACGCTCGTCACCGGCTGCAACGGCCAGCTGGGCCGCGCGGTGCGCGCCCTGGCCGAAGAGCGCGGCATCGCGCAGGCGTTCGACTTCACCGACTTGGCCGAGTTCGACTTCAGCGATGCGGCCGTCTATGCCGGCATCGACTGGGACCTGTACGGCACCGTGATCAACTGCGGCGCCTACACCGCCGTGGACAAGGCCGAGACGCCCGAGGGCCGCGTTGCCTGCTGGAAGGCCAACGCCACAGGCCCCGCGCTGCTGGCCCGCGCCTGCACCGAGCACGGCATCGCGCTGGTGCATGTGAGCTCCGACTACGTGTTCGACGGTACGGCTGAGCTGCACGCCGAAGACGAGGCCATGAGCCCTCTGGGCGTGTACGGCCAGAGCAAGGCTGCGGGCGACCTGGCGGTTGCCGGTGCGCCCAAGCACTACATCGTGCGCAGCAGCTGGGTTATCGGCGACGGTAACAACTTCGTCAAGACCATGGCTATGCTCTCCGGCAAGGTAGCTGCGGGCGATCTGCCGCAGGTCACCGTGGTGAACGACCAGATCGGCCGCCTTACCTTCACCGACGACATGGCCAAGGGCATCTTCTGGCTGCTGGGGTATCGCGAAGGCGATGCGGCCCCCAGCGCTCCGTGTGAATACGGCACCTACAATCTAACCGGCTCCGGCCAGCCCGTCAGCTGGGCGGAAGTGGCCAAGCGCGTGTTCGACCTTGCCAATGGCAATGGCGATGCGGTAGTGCCCGTCACCACCGAGCAGTACTACGCTAGCGCGGCGGGCCCCATAGCCCCGCGCCCCGAGCATTCCGCGCTGGATTTGGCCAAGCTCGAAGCTGCAGGCTTCAAGCCCCGTAACTGGGAAGAAGCGCTGGAAAGCTACATGGCCAGTTTGCCTGTCTGTTAAGTATTAGTTCGTTGGGGCAGCGTTAAGCCAGGTCCCTAGAGGTTCTTTATATGTGGATTACATTTTGTCTTTGTTGCGTTACCTTGTTGGCGCTGCTGTACGTTCCGGGTGCATTTGCTGCTAAAGTGGCAGGTTTTCGCGCTGCAGAAACCGTGGCGGTTGCTCCGCTAATCTCTATTGCGCTGTTTGCCGTCCTGGGCGTTGTTCTTGATTTGCTTGGGCTAAAGGGAACGCAGCCCGTGCTGATTGCTTCTTTACTATGTGCGGTTACATTTGCTGCGGTTTTCTTTGCCAGGAAGCTAAGGCAAAAAGAGCCACCTAGCCAAATGGGCATCTCCTGGCCTTACGTTGCCGAGCTTTCTATTGCGGTATGTGTTTGCTGCATAGCGATGGCAGTGCTCTTTCTTCGCAACATCGACGGAGCCGATTCCTTCTTGGAATGCTCCGATAATGTATTTCACCTAAACGTTATCCAATCGATGCTGGACGGCGCCTCTTTATCCGTGTTGCATATTACTCAGTACGCAGCAATGGATGCGTCCCAGTCGCCGTTTTCGCCGAGTGGAGGGTTTTATCCTGCGGGCTGGCATATCTTGGTTTCTATGGCATGCAGTGCTGTGGGCACTGTTCCAGCTATTGGCGAAAATGCCGGGGCTTTTGTTTTTGCTGGCGTTGTGTTTCCGCTGGGAATGGCTGTGCTGCTTAAAACGGTATTTCCCTGCAAAAAGGGCGTTGCTGCCGTAGGAAGCCTTGCCTTTTGCGCTTGTGCCGCTTTTCCGCTGGCTCCGCTTGATGTTCATCAGGTTTATCCAAATTTCGCAGCGCTATGTTGCTTGCCGGGCTTGGTCGCGTTTTTTGTAGCAAGAATGGACAAATCGAAAAAGGCTGTCGATTTGCTTAAGCTTGTTGGCCTGCTTATTGTGCCCGCACTGGGCTGTGCCATTCTTCATCCAAATGCGGTTATCGCTTTTGCGATGATGGCTGTTGCCTTCCTTGTTTTTTACCCTTGGGCAAATCTAACGGAAGGTGGCAGCTTGCCAACTGCTGCCCGTGTTGGTATTCCCCTAGGGATCGTGGTCGTATTTATTTGCGTGTGGCTAGGCTTGATGGATACGCCGCTGTTTTCTGGCGTTACGTCTTACTTGTGGAGTTGGACAACTGCTCCGGGCAATGCTTTATTCCTTACGCTTTCGTTTGGTTTTGTGCTAGCAATCCCGCAAGTTGTGTTCGCATTTTTTGTGGTACTAGGCTTTGTGTTGTGCTTGTTGAAAAGGGAAACCCGCTGGCTTTGCCTTGCCTTGGCAGTTTTCCTGGTGGTTTTCTTCTTCAATGCTTGCGGCGACCCGGTGCTTAAAAAGCTGTTTGCGGGCTACTTCTATACCGATGCCGAGCGAACGGCGGCCCTGGCTGCTATTGCGGGTATACCTTGCGCATCATTTGGGCTTTACTCTGCGGTTGCTTTTTTGCGAGAAAGATCAGCGGTGCTTTTGGCCGACAGGGCCCCGAGTTTTGTTGGTGCATATGTTGTTCCTGGCGTGGCTTTGCTTGCATTTTGCTATGCGGCATATACGCCATATTTCCCGTTTTCCGAAGATAAAACAGCACTTGGGTACAGGAGCCATGAGTTGCGTGAAAACAGCATCGTCGCCTATCGGAAGGCTTTTACAAACGAAGAAAAACTTTTCTGCAATAAGGCAAAGGAAATTACTGGGCCTGATGCTCTTGTGCTGAACAAGCCTCAAGACGGAAGCGTGTTCTCATATGCGATATGTGGGCTTAACGTTTACTTCAAAAATTATTGGGCTAGCGGGGATACCGAAAATAGTCGTTTGATACAGGCTGGCCTTTCCAGCATTGGCACTGACGCCGCAGTGAAGAACGCTGTCGTAGAAACGGGCGCTAAGTACGTAATCGTGCTTGACCGTGGGGACGAAAAGAAGGTTTCTGCAACAGGTGCAATTACCGACGAAACCGGCTGGGACGGTTTCAAGGGCCTCGAAGATAACAACTCTTTCAAGTTGGTTTTAGAAGACGGAACCCGAAAGCTGTACGAAATAGTTTTTGACTAGCGTAGGGTTGGTGCTGGACTAAAAGGGCCAGGTCGTAGCCGCTTGCAGTGTTTCATGTAACTTGATTTATTCTTTTTGGCATCATAGACGTGAGTTTTCATTGCTAATTTTTTGACGGCGAGAAGATAGAGAGGAAGCTTGATGGATTTAATGAAACAGGGGGGGGCGAACTCTCGGGAGCTCTCGCGTTTTATTTCTAATCTAGGCGGCTGGCGGGCAATTATATGTGCCGTACTCTTGGGCATGTATGTAGCTTTCGCCATTGTTTTTGGCGGCCAGTTGGAAGAAAGCCTGGAAATTCAGTTTGATCCAGCAGCTTATGCGAAAATTGCCGCCGTTTTCTTGCTGGCCTTTTTTGTTTCATTGGCGATATTTCGGGCCGTAGCATTAAAAAGCGCAAAGTCTGAACCGCTGAACGCTGCTCCTGCGGATTTTGACGACTCCGTGTTTGACTTCACGAAGTTTCAGGCGACCCAAAATTTTTCTTCCACACGTGCGGTAAAGTTGACCACTTTCGGTGTGTTGATGGTCCCTCAGCTTATTATCTACTTACTGGTTTTTCCTGGCATATTCGGCTATGACGGTGATTATCAGATTTTCCAATTCGTTAGCGATGCGTACCCTGTCACCACCCAATATTCGGTTTTTTGTACAGTGCTCTGGGGCGTCTGCTATCAAGTTGGTCAGTATTTCGGTTCAGCGGTTGCTGGCTATGCAGTGGCCATGGCGCTGCAGGCGTTTGCGTCTATTGTTGCGGTGTATTTTGTAGTTATTTATCTAACGGACTTAACGCATAGCAAGGTGGTATTCTGTTGCTCCCTATGCCTGCTGGCTTTGCATCCCTTTGCGGTTCTGCTTAGGGTTTCTTCTTGTCAGGATGTGCTATTTGGCGCCTTCTTTATGCTTTCGGCCATGGAACTTCTTAAGTTGGGGAAAATTGTGGTCCGGGGGGAAGAGCTTGCGATTAAGCGCCTTGTTCCTCTTGCCGTGTTTTCTGTTTTGATGATGCTGATGCGTAACAACGGGAGCTACGTTTTTTTGGTAATGGTGGTTCTCTCTTTACCTTTGATTTTTAAGCGAAGAGCCTGGAGGGTGCTACTGGCTTTTGTCGCCACTTTGCTTTGTTTTTGGCTAGCGACGAGCGCCTATTCTTTGCTTGGGGTGCAGAGTTCGCAGGTTACGCTGCGCGAGCTTTCCTCGGTTCCCTCGCAGCAACTAGCAAGGGCCCTGGACGAGCATCCTGAATGCTTCACGCAGGAACAGCGCGAGGCATATATTCGCGCTTATGCCGTTCCTATGTATGGCTATGAGGCCTCGGACGCATCTTGGTATTGGAGCCAGTGCGAGATATCAGATTGGGCTAAAGCTCGATTGGATCAGGGGTATGTGAAAGCTAATCTTGGTGAATACCTGTGGCTGTATACAAGCGTTGGCCTTAAATGCAAACGTGCTTATCTGAATGCTTTTTTGCTCAATACTTTGGGGTATTGGTATCCGCTGAAGGATTATCCCGATTGGCATATGTATCATCCGCTTATTGAATATTCCGAAAAAGAATCACCCTTCAAAGAGAGCCTCGAAGACCTTTCAAAACGGAGCGTGTTTGGTGAGGTCGATGGCTGGTTGGAGAGCTATATGGATAGCGGCGATTGGTCGAGGATACCCGTTTTGTCGATTGCGTTAAAACCAGGCTTTCTTTTCCTGATGTTCGCACTTTGTCTTTTGGCGTCTATAGTGGCGAAGCGGTCTGACAGGGTGTTTCTGCTTGGGCTGTGTGCTGGCTTAATTGTCTCGCTTTTGCTTTCGCCAGTGTGCCTATTTAGGTATTGCTATCCGTTGCTTATGGCAACGCCGCTTTTGTTTAGCGTGTTTGCCGTAAATGAGTTGAGGGGCTGAGGCGGCTTTTCGATTTCGGCTCAATATCCTTGGGGGTAAACTGCATAGCTCTAGCTATCTGCAGCTATTGCGAATGAGATCAAATCGTTTCCTTATTTTGAGTGGCATCCAGGAGCTTGCCTTGGACATTCTGCGGTAGATCTAGAACCTGTAATTCTCTGCTTTATATAGTTCGCTGGGTAGATTTTTGTTGTAGTAGGGATCCCCATCAGCGAAAATGTTTGCCCAGCGATAGCGGAACAGATTGTATTCGGTGGTGTAGCGTCGTTTGCTCTCTGGATCGGAGTCAAACCCTCGAGAAATTGATTCATAGTGGTAAAGCTCAACCGTTGGTACATATACAATGAACTTTTCTAGTTGACGGACTTTGAAACAGAAGTCAACATCGTTGTAGGCGACGGCAAATGCCGGGTCAAAACCTCCAACTTCATCAAAAGTTGCGGTACTTACCATAAGGCATGCTCCAGTTGCCGCAAGGACGTTTCGCTGTGATTCGCTGAAATTGTAGGCGGTATGCGCATAGCGGGAGGTGTTTTTGAAGAGATGCCCTGCCCCGTCTGCGATAACAATGCCAGCATGCTGGATAAGATCATCTGGGTAAAGCAACTTTACGCCAACAGCGCCAACCTCGCTGCGTGCACAATTGCCGAGCATTTTTTCTATCCAACCTGGCGTTATGACCTCTGTGTCATTATTGAGCAGGATTAGATATTCGCCCATGCAGTTTTCTCTGCCGAAATTGATAAGCTTCGGGAAATTGAAGCCCGCGCCATCCCAATGTATAACCTGCACACTGGGAACCTCATTTAGTGATTCGTAGTAGTCGAACGTTGCAGGGTTGGTGCTGTTGTTTTCAACGACAACGACTTCGTAATTTTGATAAGTGCTTTTGTTCAGAATAGAGTCGATGCACGTTTTCAGCTGGGCGACATGGTCTTTGCTGGGAATGATGATGGACACAAGGGGCTTCTCGTCTGGGATTTCATAGTCAACCTGGTAATGGAATCCTGTGTCATTCGATACGCTTGCTTTTATTCCGATTCTGTCGAGGTGGCTTTGAACGGCGCGCACGCCCGCTATTGCCGCATAGGGTTTAGCTTCGTCTGAGGCAGAGGTCGACCCAGGAATTATCCTCCAGTGGTACAGAATACGCGCAACGTGCTCAACGTGGCGCGCTTGCTCAACGGCCTCAAGCGTGAGGTTATGGTCTTGCGCACCGTCGAACTCGGGCTTGTTGGGCTCAAGCTTGCTTAAAAGGGCTTGGCGGATGCAAAGCATGTGGCAGATGTAGTTGTTGTTGCGGAGAAGGTCTAGGTCGAAATCTGGTTTGAAGAAAGCATCGCACAGCGTGCCATCGGGATTAAGCTTGTCTTCGTCGCAATACAAGAGGTCCGTGTCGGGGCGCTGGTTGATTGCCTTTGCATATTCAAAAAGAATGTCGGGCTCCAGCAGGTCATCGTGGTCGAAGAAGCAAATGAAGTCGCCGCTTGCTTCCGCAATGCCGGCATTGGTGTTAAGGGAAATTCCCAGGTTCTTTTCAAGCGTCACCACTTTAACGCGTGCATCGGCAGCTGCAGCCGCTTCAACATGCTGGGTAAGTTCCACGCAGTCGGGTGTGGAATTAACCAGCACGCATTCCCAGTTTTTGTAAGACTGGTTAGTAATAGACGTAAGCATTTCGTCAAACAGGTCAACCGGCGTTTTATACAGCGGCACAATAATGCTGAACAGCGGCATTACTTCAAAAGTAATCTTCGACTGCCTTTGCAAATCGCACGGTTTTGCGCGGTGTAGCTCAAACCATTCGCGGTAGTACGGATCAACGCCTGCGCTGTTGTAGATTGTTTTGTCCGTCGCGGCAACGCCAGCCTTCCAGTCTTCCGCCGAAAAGTACAGCTGGGTATAAATGCCAGGATTCTCTTCATTCCAGGCAACAATCCAGGTGTTCGGTGTGTTCCAGGGAATGAAGAATGAAGCCGAAACAACAGTGCCTTCATTGCTGGAAAATTCGGCTAGCTCTTGCGCAACCTCGCCAAGAAAGACATACGAACTGGCAATAGTTTCTAACTTGTTGTTCAGAATGGCCACGCGCAGTGTTTTTGAGCTGGTGCTATACAGGTCAATTTGCATACGGCACTGAATATGGTCGGGGCAGCCAACAAAAAGCGTGGGCGTAATGGTACCCCATGCGCTGGTCTCCTGATGACTTTCGTCGTATAGGCGAATCTCGCTGCAAAGGCTGGCCTTTAGCTTGTAGTTCTTGCGCGATTCCCACTTGGCCTTGTTGAAGTTGATATCGTGCGTTGCCGAGTCGGCAAGAATGCCCGCTTCGTCAAACGCGCCAATTGCGTAGCGGACTTTCTCTATGGGAAGGTCGGGGTAAACCGAAACGTATTCATTGCCTTGCAGGTGGTACAGCTTGCAGGGTAGGGGTGAAATACCTTCTTCTTGGCTAATGCAGGGCGCAACCGTAAGGCCGCTGGCCACATTGCTAATAACAAGCTTTTCGTAAATGCGTCCGCTTGCGCGGCAGATACCTGCAGATTCAATCTTCATTAACAGCCCTTTGCTAAAGGTGGAATTTCATTGCCATTATACTAAGAGCCAGTTTAGCGGTTTAACTGGGAGGGACTTTTGCAGCCTCGTTTTTCGATAGTTATTCCTTTTTACAAAGGCCTTGACCACATTCAGCAGTGCGTGCAAAGCGTAACCTCGCAAGGCTTCGAAAGTGTTGAGGTTTTGCTGGTGGATGATTGCGACCCCGAAGGTACTGGCGTCAAGCTCGATTTGCTTTTTGCAAGCGATCCGCGCATTAAGGTTGTCCACCGCCAACAGAATGGTGGCACGTTGCAGGCCCGCCGTACGGGTGTGCTTGAAGCTGCCGGCGAATACGTAATGCTTATGGACCAAGATGATTCGTTGGCGCCTGGATCCTTGGCGGCTATAGATGCCGAGCTTGCTGCTGCGCCTGTTCAAATTCTGCACTTCAAGGCCGTGGTTATTGCCGAAAGCGCCGCGGCCGAAGGCGCGCGTCAAGGTATGGAGCAGTTCTTGACGCCGCCTGTTCGCAGCCTTGCAGGTGAAGAAATTCTTACTAAGCAATTTGCCCAGCAGGACGGCTTCGACTTTCACGTACACCACAAGGCCTACGATGCCAACCTGGCCAAAAAGGCATGGGGCTTTGCCGGCGAAGAACGCTTTGCCTTGGCTGACGACCTGTACATGAGTTTTATTGTGTGCTCGTTGGCTGCAACATACCGTGCCGTTGATGGCCCTTGGTACGAATACCACCTGGGCCGCGGTGAAACTTTGGGCGAAAGCTATACCCTGGACCAGTACAAGCGCCTGTGCGCGGCCGATGCCCAGGCCTACAAACTGGTAGAAGAATTCGCAAATGCGCAAGCTGCATCATTAAACCGTGCCGATCTTTCCAACCGCGTGGCCGATGCGCGCGATAGGCTGGTGGAGCATTCCATGAACGAAATGGTCGACAACCTTTCTTTGGCCCAGCGCCCGGCCGCAATTGAATTCGCCTTAACCGTGTGGCAGCCCGATGCCGTTGCTGGCGAGCTGTGGCGTTACGTGCGCGACCGCGCTTATCGCTTATTTGATACCGGCAAATACCCTGCAAAGGGCGATATTCTGTGGCGTTTGCTGGAAGACGCAAAGGCCGCCAGTGCAAAAATAGAAGGCGAGGGAAATTCCCACTACCGCGCTCTGCGAGCTACCGCAGAGGGCCATCTTGCCGACCTGGCCAAAAACGCACCTCTGTTTGTTCGCTTGAAACGCCGCATAGCAGGTATTATTAAGCGATAATTATTTAGTTAGACTGCAAACCACCGCTTAGTGCGAAAGGCGCTTACATGCCTCTGTTTTCTATTGTCGTAACTGCATACAACAACGACTCCTACTTGCCGGGCTGCCTTAATAGCTTGGCTGCCCAAACCTTCCAAGATTGGGAATGCATTGTGGTAAACGATGCCAGCCCCGATTCAAC
>CAVFVF010000052.1:0-9654 GCA_963625925.1 Eggerthellaceae bacterium
CGATTCAACTAGCGAAATCGCGCATCGCTTTGCGAGCGAAGATTCCCGCTTTAAGGCGTTGGACCTGCCTCAGAACAGTGGTCTTCACCTGGCGCGCAAGGCCGGCCTTGCCCAGTGCGGCGGCCAGTACGTTATCTTCCTTGATGCTGATGATGAATTCGCCGTAGACGGCTTGGCTCAACTGGCCGAATTCGTACAGGCTCATTCTGCCGATATGGTGCACTTTGGCATCAACGTGGTATCCGATGGCGTGAGCGAGCAGACGGGCAGTGAATTTGGCGCTTATGTAAACAGGCCTTTTGCCGATTGCGGTCATGATGAATTGCTTCACGGTATTTTTACGAAAGAAGGCGGCTACCAGCAAGATTGGCGCGTTACCCAACGTGCGTATTCGCTGGAAATTGCCCGCAAGGCCTTTGATGCTATGACCGATGAGCGCCTTAGCCGTGCCGAAGATTGTTATGAGTGCTTGGTGCTGGCCGATACGGCAACTTCGCAGCGCACCGCCAATGATATTCGTTTGCTGGATTACTATTACGGCCGCGGCGTTACAGGCACTTCAGAAATTTCGCAGGAGGCCTTCAACCGCTTTGTCGATGAGTTCTGCGACTGCATTAGTCAGATTAAGTCCTACTGCGGCACTCGTTTGGTTGCAGAATATGAAGGCTCGTTCGCTAAGCTTATGGACCTGTTGTTCAACGATTGGGACGTTCGCCTGGCCGATGCTGATAAAGAACCGTGCGCCCTATACGCGGCAGAAAAGCTGGGCAGCGCAGTGGCGGCTGAGCAGGTTATGCGCCTGGCCAGGGATAAAGCCTATTCGCGCTTTTGCGAAGACGATGGCTTTGGGGGGGTCGAAGAGCCCTGCGTAAAACTGCTGCGCTTGGCCGAATCTATTGCGGCCCGCGCCCCCGAAGGGCTTTCGCAAGAATACGCTGCCGCTCATTGCGAAGCCATGCTCCATATCAACCTTATGGAGCGCAAAGTGGGGTTTGCGCAGGCTGGCGAGCCCACCTTGGCTTTGCGCGCCAGTTACGAGGAAGAGCCCATCCGCATTTTTGTTACCACGCATAAGGATGTTGAAACCTACCACAGCAATATTTTGCAGCCGGTGCAGGTTGGCCCCATTCAAAACCGTAAGCGCCTTATGTGGGCCTACCAGGACGATTCGGGCGAAAACATTGCTGCTCAAAACCCCATGTATTGCGAGCTCACCACCCAATATTGGGCTTGGAAAAACGTACAGGCCGAATACTACGGCTTTTGCCATTACCGCCGCTACTTCGATTTTTCCGAAGTTGAGCACAAAGAAAACGCTTACGGCGAAATCATGGATGGTTGTATTTGCTGGGGCACGCAGGAAGAGTACTGCCTAGACGATGCCGGCATTGCTTCGGCCATTGAAGGCTACGACATTGTAACCACGGGCATTAAGGATCTAACCACCTTTCCCGAACAATTTGCCACCACGCGCGACCACTACCTAAGCGCGCCGTACCTTAAAATCCAGCACCTTGATCGCATCATCGAAATTTTGAAGGAAGATCAGCCCGCCTACGCCGAAGACGCCGATGCTTTCCTAGCCGGCAGCAAAACGTGCTTCTGCAACATGTACGTAATGCGTAAAGACCTGTTCTTCCGCTACTGCGAGTGGATGTTCCCGCTGCTGCAGCGCTTTGTTAACGAGTGGGATACCACGCTGTTAAGCCACGAAGCTTTGCGCACCCCTGGCCACTTGTCGGAGCGTCTGTTCAACATTTGGCTCAACCACGAAAAACGCACCAACCCTGAATTGAAGCATAAAGAAGTGCAGTGCGTGCACTTTGAGCGCCCTGAGCATCATGCTTCGCCCAAGCTGCCCGTAGCCAACGGCGCTGGCAAGCCTGTTGTGCCTGTGGTGTTTGCGGCCGACAACAACTACGTGCCCATGGTTACCACCACGGCTTACTCGCTGCTGGTAAACGCTTCGCCCAGTTACTTCTACGACATTGTTGTGCTGGAAAAGGACTTCAGCGAAGAAAACAAGCAGCTTATGCTGCAATTCTTTGCGCAGTTCGAAAACGCGCAGGTGCGCTTTGCCAACGTAACGGGCATGATTACCGAATACAACCTGCAAACCAGCAACGAGCACATCAGCATCGAAACCTATTACCGCTTCCTTATTCAGAAGGTGCTGCCTGGTTACGACAAGGTGCTCTACCTTGATTCCGACCTGCTTATTCAGGGCGACGTAGCCGAATTGTTTGCCACAGAGCTGGGCGGCAACCTGCTGGCCGCTGCGCCCGATATTGACTACGCGGGCAACCTGAACATGAACGATGGCGAGCGTATGCGCTACACGCGCGAAGTGCTGCAAATGAAAGACCCGTATTCGTACTTCCAGGCCGGCGTACTGGTGCTGAACCTGGCCGAAATGCGCAAGCTGCACACCTTTAAGGAATGGCTGGAAATTGCTGCTGAGCCTAAGTACATCTACGACGACCAGGACATCCTGAACGCTCACTGCCAAGGCCGTGTAGTGTACCTGGATAACGCATGGAACGTTATGAATGATTGCTTTGGTCGCATAAAAACTGTGTTCAGCTTTGCTCCGGCCCAAATGTACGACAAGTTTATGGAAGCCTACGCTAACCCTAAAATCATTCATTACGCTGGCGGCCAAAAGCCCTGGAAGCCTGGCCCGTGCGACCTGCAAACTCGTTATTGGCAGTACGCGCGTAAAACGCCCTTCTACGAAGCCATGGTTATTGCCGCGGCCGAGGTTGTGGTGGCGCCTGAGCCCGAGCCTTTCCAACACGAACCGGCAATTTCGGAAGATAGCCCGCTGCGCACTGTGTTTGATGGTGTGCTGCCCATGGGCTCGCGTCGTCGCGAAGCTGCAAAAGCAGCCGTGCGTTTGGCTAGGGGTCGAAAGTAGCGGGCGGCCTGCCCCTAAGAAAGGATTGCAATGACGGCAACTGCACAGCCTAAAGTTACGGTTATGGTGCCCGTGTACAATGTGGAGCGCTACCTGCCGCAGTGCTTAGATGCGCTGTGCGCGCAAACGCTGCGTGAAATTGAGATCCTTTGCATTAACGACGGCGCCACCGATGGTTCGCCTGCCATTTTGGAGCGTTACGCCGCTCGCGAGCCTCGTATGCGCGTTATAAGCAAACCCAATTCCGGCTATGGCGCATCGCTTAACATGGCGCTTTGCCAGGCTAAAGGCGAATACGTTGCCATTGTTGAGCCGGACGATTTTCCCAGCAAGCACATGCTTAAAAAGCTGTACAAGGCCGCTAAGCGCTTCGATGCCGATGTGGCCAAATGTAATTACTACAACTACTTCGACGGCGCCGACCATGTTTGGTGCAACTTCGCCAGGCGCGATTGCGGCAAGCTGTTCGACCCTGCGCAAAAGCCGCGCATGGTGTGCTCTATTCCTGCCATTTGGACAGGGCTGTATCGCCGCGCGTTTTTGGAACAGGAGGGAATTCGCCTGCGCGAAACCCCTGGTGCGGCCTTTCAGGATGCTGGCTTTACCTTAAAGGTGTGGTTTGCGGCCAAGCGCGCCACGCTGGTATTTAAGCCCCTGCTGCATTACCGCATGGATAACCCGGGTTCTTCTTCCAAAACAACCGACAAAGTATTTACCGTATGCGATGAATTGGCCGAAGCTGAGGCCTTCTTGCGCGCCCGCCCCCAGCGCGCTAAGGCCTTTCTGCCGTACTTCGTGTTGGACAAGTGGGGAAAGTATCGTTGGAATTACGAGCGTATTGCCGCTAGCGAACACGTTGCCTTTGCGCAGCGCATGCAAGAAGAATACGCTGCACACGAAGCGGCGGGGGAACTGGACTTTTCGCTGTTCGAGCCCGCCGATGCCGCAACACTGCGCCAGTTGCTAGAAGGCGGCGCCCAGCAATTTGCCGCCGCGCATGCAGAAACGTTTTAGGGCAGGGGCACGTATGAAATTTTCTATCGTAGTAAGCGCCTACAACGTTGAGGCTTACATTGCTGAATGCTTAGATTCGCTGAAGGGCCAAACTTTTGCCGACTTTCAGGTAATAGTGGTAAACGATTGCTCCACCGATGCCACGGCAAGTACCATCGAGGCCCGCATTGAAGGCGATGCGCGCTTTGCTTTGCTAAACCAGCCTACTAACCAGGGCCTTTCTGCTGCGCGCAATGCGGGTATGGCGCAGGCGCAGGGCGAGTTCATGCTGTTCTTGGATGGCGACGACTACTATGCCCCAAATGCGCTTGAGCGTTTGGCTGTCACCATAGACGCCAATAATCTAGATATGTTGTACTTCGGCGCGGAATCGTTCTATGCCAGCCGTAAGCTGCGTCGTACTCATTACGAAAACCAGGAAGTGCGCGCCAATGTTGAAGGCGTGCATGCCGGTCCGCAAATGTATGTGCTTATGGAGCAGAGCAAGGCGTTTCGTCCTTCGGCATGCTTGTACGCGGTGCGCCGGCAGCTGCTGGCAGAAAATGGCTTGCAGTTTAAGGAAGGCATTCTGCACGAAGACCTTCCGTTCCAAATGCTTTTAATACCGCACCCGCAGCGCGTGGCGTTTATAAACGAGCCGCTATACCAGCGCCGCATGCGTGAAGGTTCCATTATGACCACGCAACCCACTATGAAAAACGTGCACGGCTTGGCCGTGGGTGCGCAGCTTATGCAAGATTGGCTGCTTGCCAACCAGGCCCAGTTCGCGCCCGATTTCTGCGAGGTATACGCCGCCCGCATTGCCGACACGCGCGAGGTTGCAGCTGGCTACTTAAACGGCATCGACCCTAAAGAAGTAGAAGCCTACCGTGCCGGCCTAACGCAAGTTCAGCGAATTCAATTCGACATGTACGTGCTGGGCCTGTGGCGCAGCATGAAGCACGTGAACGATCGCTACGCCAATTCGCACGCTTACCGCATAGGCCATGCGCTCATTGCCGTGCCCCAGGTAATCCGCCGCTACGTAGAGCTGCCCAAAGCCAAGCCCGGGGAATAGTTGCGCACCTAGCGCCAACTTTGCGCCGCACGCAGCCCTTTACCACTCGCTGTTGCTGGGCGCTACCTTTGCCTTCAGAATGTCCAGCGCTTTGCGGAAGTAGCCCTTAAAACACCAGGGCTTGTATTCGCCAAACGGCAGCGCCTTGCATACGCCTAAGGGGCCGCTGTCTTGCTGGGCGGCGCCTAGTGCGTGCATTAGGTCGGTATAGCGCGCCATGCTGCGCGGGTAGCCGGTAAAGTACTCGGGTTCGCGCTGGCCTAGCTCAAGCTGGGGGAAGCCCCCATCGTGCAGGCGCTGCACCATTTCGTGCTGGGTTGCATTGTTGCCAATGGTTTCGATGTTCCACAGCGTCCAGTCGAAAGCCCAGTTCAAAAAGTCGCGCCCCAGGCCTTCCCACAGGCCGTGCTCTTTTAAGAACGCCTTAAGCCTGCAGATAACCTCGTAAAACGCAAACGGCTCCTTCACGCGCGAGCTCGAAACTGTGTTGCCGCGCCCCATGCGGTGGTCCACCAAGATTTCGTCCACCACGGCAATGCGCCCGGCGCATGCCAGCGCGGGGAAGGCAAACAGCGCGTCCTCGCTGTTGGAAAGGTCTTCGGGGAAGCGCAGCCCCAGCTCTTGCACAAATTCGGTGCGGTACAGCTTGTCCCACGGCCAGCCCATAAATGCGGCAAAAATATTGCCGGGCATTTCGCGCCAACCGTTAAACGCGGCGGCATCGGGCAGCTGGCTGCGTTTTAGCGACCAAGCTACCTGCGTAAATTTGCCCGTTGCGTCGTCCATTTCTTGCATGTTGCAAATGGCCAGGTCGGCCTGGTTGGCCTGCGCCGCTGCGTGCAGTTTTTCAAACATAGTGGGGTGGAATACATCGTCGCCATCCAGCAGCATGAAGTAGGGCGCGCCGGCCTGTGCTACCCATTCAAGCCCACGGTTGCGTGCGCCGCCAGCACCTAGGCCAGGGGTTTCTACTACGGTAAAGCGCGCATCGGCTGCAGCTACGGCTGCGGCTACGGCAGCGGTGCCATCGGTGCTGCCATCGTTTACCACTAGGCAGTTAAATTGCCCAAAGGTTTGCGCCTGCACCGATTCCAGGCACGGCCCCAAGCAGCGCTCCATGTTGTGCGCGGTAACTACCACGCTAATAGCTGTTTTGTTGGAAGAATCGGCCATTTGAAGCTCCAAAGTTAAAAGTGCACCTGCGCGGCGGCTACGGCGGCGGCCTAAGGCGCCGATCGCAGGCGCCGGCGGCTCGGTGGTTGCGGCCCGGGGTGGGCGGGTGTGCCGATTGCTGGCCTCGGCCTGCACTGCGCCGCAGCCGCGCCGTGGCCGCATGTCATCGCCCGCGTCTCGGCTCTGCCGTAACGGCTACTATCCCAGCCGCACCGGCCCACCACTACGCCGCGCGCCGCACCGTGGTCCAGTGCTGTCGCCCGCGTCTCGGCGCCCGGCTCAGCCCGCCACCACGCCGCGCGCCGCGCCTTGGCCCCGCACCCGCGCACCAATTATTGTTAATTCGCGGTAAATGGTATCATTATGTGTCACTTATAAGGCGTTTTTGTACGTAAGGAAGTGCTTGTTGGGCACCCTGGCAACCATACTTAAAGACAACTGGGAATGGCGCAAGCAAATTGGCCGCCTTGCCGTTTTCGAGTTGGTAAAGAAAAGCCGCGGCGCGGTGCTTTCTTGGTCGTGGTTCTTCATCAAGCCCGCCATGTACATCTTCTGCTTCTGGTTTGCGCTAGAAATTGGTCTGCGCGTAGGCTCTTCGCAAGGCGATGCGGGCGCTCCGCCCTACATCTTGTGGCTGTGCGCGGGCCTTATTCCGTGGTTCTTTATGCAGGATATGCTGGGCAACGGCGTCGATGTAATGCACCGCTACCCGTACCTGGTAAACAAAATCAAGTTTCCGCTCAGTGCAATTTCCACCATATTCACCTCCGCTACCATGATTGTGCAGCTCATGCTCATGGCCGCGCTGTTTGTGATCTACTTTGTGTGCGGCATGCAGTTGGACATTTACCTGCTGCAAGTGCCCATTTTGTTGCTGCTTATGTTCGTATTCTGGGACCTGGTTTCCATCATGTTCAGCCCGCTTTCGGCCCTGAGCAAAGACGTTAAAAACCTCATGAACGCTATGAGCACTCCGTTCTTCTGGCTTTCGGGTGTGCTGTTTGACGTTAAAAGCGTGCCGCTGGATTGGGTGCAGAATATCTTGGCTTTCAACCCCATCACGTTCTTTGTAACGTCGTTCCGCGATGCGTTTTACACCAAGTGCTGGTTCTGGGAAGATCCAGTGCTGTTGGGCGGCTTTGCCGTGGTGTTTGTGATAACCCTGGTGCTGGCCGTTGTGGTGTACAAAAAGCTGAACGAGGAGGTGGCCGATGCCCTCTAACAAAGAAGAGCTCGAAGCTTCCCTCTCCGACGCTAAAGACCTGCACAAAACCAGCGTTAGCGACGAAGTGGTAATTCGCTTCAACAACGTAACCAAAACCTACAACCTGTATAAAAACGACCGCGGCCGCTTCCTAGGCATCTTCAACTACAAAAAGAAGGGCGTGTTCCTAGGCAGCGTAAACGCCAGCGATGGCCTTTCCTTTGAAGTAAAGAAGGGCGAAGCCGTGGCCTTCTTGGGCCATAACGGCGCTGGCAAAAGCACTGCGCTTAAGATGGTCACAGGTGTTACGCATCCTACCAGCGGCGAAGTTGAAGTAAAAGGCCGTGTAAGCGCGCTTTTGGAACTTACCGCCGGCTTCGACATGCAGCTAACCGGCCGCGAAAACATTGGCCTGCGCGGCCAAATTCTGGGCCTTACCCGCAAAGAAATTGCCGAGCTTGAGCCCAACATTATCGACTTTGCCGAGCTGGGCCTATACATCGACCAGCCCATGAAAACCTATTCCAGCGGCATGAAGGCGCGCCTTGGCTTTGCCTTCGCTGTTGCTATCGACCCCGAAATCTTGGTGGTAGACGAAGCTCTTTCGGTGGGCGACCGCGCTTTTCAGCGCAAATGCATTGCCCGTATTCGCGAAATCATGATGAACGAAAACGTTACCGTACTCTTTGTTACGCACACCAGTTCTACCGCAAAAGAGTTCTGTAGTCGCGGAATCGTACTCGACCACGGCAAATGCGTGTATGATGGAACGATTGAAAGCGCTACGGCGTTTTACGAGAAGAATTATTAGGGGGGGGGTAACATGCCTTCCGAAGAAAAGGTGTTTGCAGCCATTCTTGCCGGCGGTTCCGGCAAGCGCATGGGCAATTCCGAGCGCCCCAAGCAGTACCTTATGCTGGGCAGCAAGCCCATTTTGGCCCATACGGTAGAAAAGTTCTGCGCAAGCAACGCGTTTGAAGCTGTGTTGGTGCTGTGCCCCAAGGCCTGGATGCAGCAAACGGCCGACCTTCTTAACAAGTACTGCCCCGAATTTGCCAATATGGTGCAGGTGGTGGCAGGTGGCGCAACTCGCAACCAAACGGTGAAGGAAGCCGTTGCCTATTGCGAGGCAAACTACCAGGTAAACGAGCAAACCATCCTGGTTACGCACGATGCCGTGCGCCCCTTTGTAAGCCAGCGCATTATTGCCGAAAATATTGAAGCGGTGCGCCAGCACGGTGCGTGTGACACGGTAATTCCTGCAACCGACACCATTGTGCAATCCGACGATGCCCAGTGCATTTCTGCCATTCCTGATCGCAGCATGCTGTACCAGGGGCAAACTCCGCAAAGCTTTAGGCTGCTTGAGCTTAAAGAGCTTATGGACAGCCTTACGGTAGAAGAAGAAATGATTCTTACCGACGCCTGCAAAATCTACGTGCTGCGCAACAAAAAGGTTGCCCTGGTGCGCGGCGCGGCGGCCAATATGAAAATTACTTACCCGCAAGATATGCGCGTAGCCGCATCGCTAATCGGGGAATAGCGTTTGCTTAACAGCGTTTACAGATTAATTGCCCCCCGGGTATTCGAGCCGGTGCAGGTGGAATGTACGCCGGGCAACCAGCAGGTTGTGGTGCGTCCCACCTATCTTTCTATCTGTAACGCCGATTTACGTTATTACCGCGGCTCGCGCAGCGCCGAAGTGCTAGAAGCAAAGCTGCCCATGGCCTTAATACACGAGGGTATTGGCAAGGTGCTTTCCTGCTCCGCGGGCGAATTCCAGCCTGGCCAGCGTGTGGTAATGCTTCCTAACGCCGCGTGCGAAGAAGACCCTAACATTGCCGAAAACTACCTGCGCAGCAGCAAATTCTGCGGCAGTGGCTACGATGGCTTTATGCAAGAGCTTATGCTGCTGCCCGCCAACCGCCTGGTGGCCCTTCCTGAAGAAATCGAAAACGAAGTAGCCGCTTTTACCGAGTTGGTTAGCGTGGGTGTGCATGCCGTTGGCCGCTTTGATGCCATTGCGCATGCCGGCCGCAGCGCCATTGGCGTGTGGGGCGATGGCAACCTGGGCTTTATTGTTTCCCTAGTTTTGAAGATGCGTTTTCCGCAAAGCAAGGTGTACGTGTTTGGGCGCAATTCCCGCAAGCTGGGCGATTTCACCTTTGCCGATGGCACGTTTTTAACTTACGCTGCACCCGAAGGCCTGCAACTAGACCATGCCTTTGAATGCTGTGGTGGCGATGGTTCCGCTTCGGCCGTCGATCAGATTATTAGCCTGGTTAAGCC
>CAVFVF010000053.1:0-9304 GCA_963625925.1 Eggerthellaceae bacterium
GCTCAGTGAGGTTCTTGATGCGCTCGGACAGGATTGCTACCTGTACCTCTGCGCTACCAGAGTCCTGAGCGTTTTTGCCGTACTCGGCAACAAGTTCTGCAGTGCGTTCTTTGGAGATGCTAAGTTTGCTAGGCATCTTTCCACCTTTCTAATTGATTTCCCTTCAAGCCGAGCCAGCAAGCAGGTGGTGCATGCGAGCTAAGCGTGAAGCCTTACTGCTGTAAAACACAGCTTTGCCAGTATACGCGAGCAAAGCCGCATACAGCTTGGGAATTTTACGTTATGGATGAACCGTGAAGACGCAGCGGAATTCCATTAGTCCAACTGGGCATATTGAGCCTTCGAAGCATACCAATCGCACACCTCTTCGGCTGACATGGGACGGGCATAGTAGTAGCCCTGAATGCGGTCGGCACCAAAGGAAAGCACCATGTTTGCCTGTTCTTGAGTTTCGATACCTTCCGCCAGCACATCTTGGCCCAATTCATGGAAGAAAGGTGTGAGCGTCTGCGCCATAAGGCGGCTCTTAGGTTCATCGGGCAACCCGCTTACCAAGCTGCGGTCGAGCTTTACGCATTCAAAAGGCAAGTTGATTACCGAGCTGAAGTTGGAATAGCCCGTGCCAAAGTCGTCCAGCATGAAGCTAAGGCCATCGTTGCGAAGCTCGTACATGGCGTTGCGCGCAGCGGTTTCGTTTTCGGCAATCATGCGCTCGGTAATTTCCAACTTCAAGCGCGAAGCGTCAACAGCGTACTTATTCAACAGGTCCAAAATCTTAGGCACCAAACTGCGGTCGAGCAATTGCCGCATTGTGAAATTAACCGATACCGATTTAAGCCCAGGCGCTTCCCCGCTGCTAAGCAAGCGGCAAGCATCTTCGAGCACAACCATGGTCAATTCGTCGATAAGGCCATTGCGTTCTGCGACAGGAATAAATTCTGCTGGCGAGATCCGATTGCCTTCGGGGTCGGTTAAACGAAGTAGCGCTTCGCAAGAATCGAACGTACCAGTTTTTTTATAAAAGACCGGCTGGTAGTACACCTGGAACAAATTCTTACGTAGCGAGCGCTTGATAGTGTGCTGAAGTTCTTCTTCACGCTCATACATTCGAATGGTTTCAGCATCAAAGCGAACGATGCGCTTGTGCTCGTCTTTGGCCAACTGAATGGAATAATCCAGCGACTCAACAACCTCTTCGGAGCTCCACCGGCTACCTGCATTGGTAAGCTCGGCGATGCAGTACTGCACCGCAATTTTGCTTTGGCCCAAATGCCAACGCTTGTCCATTCGGTCGGCCACACGCTCCAAACGAAGCTCCTGGGTTTGGTCATTGGCGGCTGGCATAAGCAAAAGGAATTCAACGCTGTTATAGCGAAACACGGAAGCTTCAGGCATAAGCTCACGCAAGGTATTAGCAATCAAATACAAAACCGCATCGCCACCAGCATGGCTGTAGATGTGATTGATCTGGGCAAAATGACGAAGCGCAATCAGAATGATTTGGTAGTCCTGCTTGCCGTCGGTACGAAGCTCAAGCTCGGTGATAAAGCCCTGACGATTAGAAACGCCGGTAAGGGAGTCGGATTCCGCGCGAACGCTCTGGAAACTTACGAACGAAACCAAGTTAACAAGCGCAGCAATGGTGCCATTGAGCAACTGTTCGGGCGCCAGCAACTGGAATATCACCAGCAAAACCACGATAACAGGAGCCCAATACACGATGCGCGTCATGGCTAAACTTGTGTTGCGGCGGTTCTTTATATAGTTGAACGCCAAAAGAAGAACGCCGTAAATAGGGGCGGCGTACACGATAAGGTTCAAAGGCCCACGAACGTAATTACCCTGCTCATCAAAGCTGAAAAGGCAACCGTTAAAGGCATTTACTATAAACAGGACTACATAAATGCCGCCCACAACCAAAAGCGAAATCTCAGCGCGCCTGCAGCCGTAATCGTTGTACACGTAATCGAACAAGCGACATACCAAAAATCCGGTAATCACCAAGCTCATAAGAACAGCCGAAGCAAAATATGCAGTATTGAGAGCAAAATCGATGCTGTTGGGCACAGCGTTGCCCAAAGCCATCACATGAACACAAACAACATCTAGAACAATAGAAAGCGCAACAACGCCTAAGCACGTCCAAAAATGGGTGCGTCGCGGAGTACGGACCTTTCCTTTGTCGTAATAGAACAAAGCTGTTACGACGGTAATGATCAAGGCCAGGTATTCAGATGCAAGTGACCAGGTGGTCATTAGATACCTTTCAAACGGCTTTCATTACGTTGGATTATATACACGATTGCCGCATACAGCTAAATGCCAACTGGGAATTTCTCATAAATGGAACAACGGATTTTACGCACGTTGCCCAAAAGGAGTTCAGGCGTAGTTTTGCTACAGCGGGTTTGAAATCAAGAATTCGAGCGACTTTAAACGCGTGCCCAAGTGTTGCCGCATCCACATCTGAAGAAAGCGTAAAACTTCAAAGCACTCGTTTTCGCCGATATCGAACGAACAAATTTCTTCAAAGGTGCTAAATAAAAATGCCTGCGCCCAGGCTGCCATTGCACCTGTTACCCAAATAGTTTCGCTGCCAGATGCACAGTTTTGGCACACCAGCCCGCCTTCAACTAAAGAAAAGGCCACGTTTGATGGGAGCTTTTGGGCTGGCATAGGTTTACCGCACCCAACACACAAATCGAACCTGGGGCGAAAACCCAAAACTGCCAAAGTTTTAAGGAGCTCAGCAGCAGTAAGGGCAACAGCAGGAGCGCTCCCCTGCCCATTCAGGTGCGCAAGCGCGCTGCAAGCCATAGGAAACAACCGCTCATCCTGCAAGCCATCCTGCGAAGCTTTATCCAAAAGCTCTACCATCGGAGCCGCTGCCTCCATGAGCGATATATCGCTTCGCAAGTGCGCATTGCCCTGAACCAAGCGCGCCTCTTTAACGATGTCGAGCGATTTTCCCTCGCTCAGCAAAAGGTCGCACACAGAATAAACCTCTAAGCGCGAAGCAAAGGAAGAGTTGGGCTTGCGAGCCCCCTTTGCCACGGCGCGCACCTGGCTTCCATCTTGGGCCAACAACGTGCAAATTACGTCCGTTTCGCCGAGTTTAGTACGCCGGAGCACCAATGCACGCAGCTGATAGGTTTTGGAAGCCATTGCGTTTAGGCGCCTTCGCCGTAGCCAAAGCGACGAATCTGGTTAAGGTCGCGGCGCCAGTTTTTACGCACCTTTACACGCAGGTCCAAGAAAACCTTGTGACCCAGAAGCGTTTCCAAATCTTCACGCGCTTGCGTGCCCACTTCCTTAATGGCGTTGCCGCCTTTGCCAATGATGATGCCCTTTTGGCTGTCGCGCTCAACGTACACCGAAGCATAAATGCGCTGCAGATTTTTGCGGCGATTGTAATCCATGCTATCCACCACCACGCCAACGGCATGGGGCACTTCGTCGTGCGCGGTGAGCAGGATTTTTTCGCGAATGAATTCGGCAATGATTACTTCAATGGGCTGATCGGTTTCCATATCGGCAGGGAACCACAAAGGGCCAACGGGCAAGCGACGCACTACTGCATCAACAAACGAATCCAAGCCTTCGCCCGTAACAGAAGAAAGCTCTACCACTTCATCCCATTTACCCAGCTCTTCGGCCTTGGAGCGTTGTTCGGTCAGAACCTCGGGCTCAACCAAATCGATTTTAGAAAGCACCAAAATCTTAGGGCACTTTTCTTTTGCAAGCTCGCCAATCACCCACTCATCGCCCCTACCAAACGGTGCTGAGGCATCTAGCAAGAACGCGGCAACATCAATGCCATCGAGCGACTTCAACGCAGTGGTATTAAGCTCTTCGCCCAAAGCATCGTGCGGCTTGTGCACGCCAGGAGTATCGACGATAACCATCTGATGGGTTTCGGTAGTGTGCACCGCTCGGAAACGATGACGCGTAGTTTGTGCGGTAGGCGAAGCAATAGCCAGCTTTTTGCCCATAAGCGCATTAAGCAACGTGGACTTTCCCGAACTGGGGCGCCCAATAAGCGTCACAAAGCCCGACTTGAAAGTTTTAGGGTCGATAGTGTTCTGGTTGATATCCATTAGGTTCCTTAAAAATTTTAAGCGGCAAGAGCGCCTGCAAGCAGACAGTTACATGCCAAGAAGGGCAAGGATGCGAGGCACAAAAATAATGATGCCGATGAACAGCGAAGCAAGGCTGAATAAGAACACGCCGCCTGCAGCAGCGTCTTTAGCCTTTCGGGCAAGCTCGTGATAATCGGGGCTAGCAAGGTCGACGATGGCCTCCATGGCCGAATTGATGCACTCGCCGCCCAACACCGTGCCAAAGCACAGAATGCAAACCAGCCATTCGGTTGCGCTAATGCCAAAGAACAAACCCAGAGCAATGCAGGCAACCATAAAAACCAGTTCAATATGGAAGTTGCGCTCGTGTGCTGTGTCGATTACGCCTTGGATGGCGCATTTGAAGGCCGAAGCCAGCGAAAATCCTTCGCGTGTCATTTGTGCATCTCTTCCCATTCGGAAATTAGTTGTTCTTCCAAGGCGTGCATAACCTTGTAATCCTCGTCTTCAATGTGATCGTAGCCACACAGGTGCAGCAAACTATGCACCGTTAAAAGGGTTACTTCCTCTTCGAAGGTTGTGCCGTACTCTTCGGTTTGGGACAGCGCCACATCGGTGGCAATGATGGTATCGCCCAGTTCGAATTCTTCAACATCACCCAAATCTTCGCCTTCAAAGGGAATGTTGTCACATTCAAAGGAAAGAACGTCGGTAGGACGGTCGATACCACGGTAATCGCGATTAAGCTCGTGAATACGTTCGTTGGTAACGAAGGTGATGGTAACGTCGGTGCATTCCGGCAAGTTCATCTTCTTCATTACGAATGTAGCCAGGCCCTCAAGGTCGATGCCGGCCACATGTTCTTCACCGTATTCAACAAGAACGTTTACCTGCATAATCTGCCCCTTCCTAAAGGCGAAGGTTCATTTCTTCTGCACGGGCATAGGCAGCCACAATCTTGGCCACAAGCGAATGACGCACAACATCGGCGTTCTTGAATTCGCAGAACTCGATGTCTTCCACGCCGTCAAGCACCTGACGCACAGTCTTCAGGCCGGAAACGCCCTTCGGCAAGTCGGCCTGAGTGATATCGCCCGTGATAACCATCTTGGAGCCCAAACCCAAACGAGTAAGGAACATCTTCATTTGCTGGGGCGTAGTATTTTGCGCTTCATCCAGAACAACAAAAGCATCGTTAAGGGTTCGACCGCGCATAAAAGCCAAAGGAGCGATCTCGATGGTTCCGTCCTGCAAAAACTTGCTGGCACGTGCGCCGTCCATCAGCTCAAACAAGGCGTCGTAGAGTGGGCGAATATACGGGTCTATCTTTTCGGTAAGACTGCCGGGCAAAAATCCTAGATTCTCGCCTGCCTCTACAACCGGGCGCGTAAGGATAATACGGCTCACCTGCTTGGTTTCCAGCGCCTTTACCGCCATGGCCATAGCAAGATAGGTTTTACCCGTACCTGCCGGACCAATGCCAAAGGTGATGGTGTTGTGCCTGATTGCATCAACATAGTGCTTCTGAGTAGAGGTTTTGGGGCGAATGGCTCGGCCGCGGTGCGTCAGAATCACATCACCCTTCATGGGTTCAGGAGCAAGCTCGCCGGTTTTCATGAGCTCCAAGTTGCGCTTAATGTCATCGCGCGTAAGCTCTTCGCCAGCTTCAAGCGTTTTGATAAGCGTAGAAAACAGCGTGGTGAGGGTTTGCACTTCCAGAGCGTCACCCGAAAACTGCAACGTATCGCCACGCAGGCTAATGCGTGCATTGTAGCTGTCTTCGATTAAATGCAAATACTCGTCTTGAGGGCCCAGCAACGCAGTTGGCGCTACTGAGGATGGAATAACGAGCTGAATGTTGTTGTGTTCAGTCATATCCCAAATAATACCCTTAAACCTTGGGCTATGCGCTAAACACTGCCCTGACTTCATCCAAGCAGGAAAGCTTGGCCGAAACGATGGTGCCGGGAAGATAGGCAGGATCAAGCTCTACCTTGAAATACGATTCCGTCATGCCCATCCCCTCTTGCTCTACCGCAATGCGCACAGTACTTCCAAGCTGCTCTTTTGCAAATTGCAAACGAAGCTCAGCGCCCAAAGCACTAAGCGCATGAGCACGCTCTTCTTTAACTTCGGGTGCAATTTGGTCGGCACGTTCGGCAGCAGGAGTGCCTTTGCGCTTGGAATAACGGAACACGTGAATCTTGCTAAATCCAACCTGGCGCGCCAATTGGCAGGTTTCCTCGAATTCCTGTTGGGTTTCACCTGGGAAGCCCACGATGATATCGGTGGTAAGCGAAATGCCCGGTACCTTGCGCTTTAGGTTGTTGGCAATTTCCAAGAACTGCTCGGCCGTATAAGGTCGGTTCATTTCTTGCAGGACTTTGCTTGAACCCGACTGCAGCGGCAAGTGCAAATGACGGCAAATACGCCCGTCGGATTGCGCCATGGCTTCAATAAAATCATCAGAAAGCGAGCACGGCTCAACCGAACCAATGCGCAAGCGCACATCGCTGTGGCCGGCGGCATCTAACTGCGAAAGCAGTAAGCGAACCAGGCCGCCCAAACGCACCTTCTGACCATTCTCCTGGTAAACATACGACCCTAAATCGATTCCGGTTAGAACCAGCTCCTTTACACCGGCGCGAGCCAAAGCCAAAGCCTCTTCAGCGATGTCGGATACAGGCTTTGACCAAGCCTTTCCGCGGGCAACATGCACGATGCAATAGGTGCAGGAATGATTGCAGCCATCCTGCACTTTAAGCGAAACACGCGTAGGGAATTCTTCACCAAAACGAACCAAACCAGCGCTTTTAGCCTGGCCGGTTTCGCCGCCGTCGAGCAAATCTACCTTGTCTACCACGCACACGCGGCTATCAAGCTGCTCAAAGAATTCAGGGTCGATGGCCGCAGCGCAGCCGGTAACAATTACCTTGGCCTGCGGGTTTTGGCGAAGAACCCGCCTGATGCTTTTACGGGTTTTCTTGTCGGCTTCTTCAGTAACCGTACAAGTATTCACTACAACCAAATCGGCTTCAGGCACCGGGCAAAGCGTAGAGCCATTGCTTTCGTAAGAAAGGGCGATGGTGTCGGATTCGACCCTATTTACCTTGCAGCCAAGGTTTACAACGCTTACCTTCACTTAGCGCGCCTCTAGCTCATACAGGGCAAGCGCGGGTGCAACAATGCCTGCGGTTTCGGTGCGCAAAATGGAAGGTCCAAGCGATACCGCATACGCGTTTTCGCAAACGTCCATAAAGGCTTGCACCTCTTCGGCAGCCAATCCGCCTTCAGGACCTATAACAATGGCGATGCGCGCATCCTTGGCAGGGGTTGCACTCTTGTGCAATGCATGGTTGATTGCCTGGGCAAAATTCGCGCCCAAGGGAGCCTCTTCCCAACACACCAACACCGCAGTAGCCCCCGCAACTGCCTGGGCTGCCTGCATAACCGTTATTGGCTCAGAAACTTCAGGCATGCTAGCGCGTCCACTTTGCATAGCCGCACTCTTGGCAATTGCCTCCCAGCGTTCACCGCGAGCCTTTGCTTTCTTAGCATCCAGCTTTACAACGCTTCGGCTACAAATCATGGGGACAAAGCCCGCAATGCCAACTTCGGTAGCGTGTCGGACGATGGTATCCATCTTGTCGCCTTTGGCCAAACCCTGAACAAGCACCACTTGCGCACGCTCGGGAGCATCCAAATGCTGGGCTATAGATACGCTTAAAACGCCGCCTTCAAAGGTAGCAACTTCGCACTCAAAATAGTCGGATGCAGCATCTACTACAGCCACATGCTCGCCGGGCTGCAGGCGCAAGACCTTAGCATGTTTTGCGTCGTCTGGCGCAAGGCGCAGCTCAAACACCGAATTCGTTTCGGCAGAAAGCACCTGGTCTTTCAAGAAGAAATGAGGAAGCGACATGACAGGCTGTTAGTTTTTGAAAGCGTCGCGAATCTTTTGCAAAGGGCTGCGTTGCTCAGAGAACTCTTCGCCCATTTCATCGGCCAAGCGCTCAAGAATGGCGCGCTCTCCCTTAGAAACGCGGGTGGGAATCTTAACCTCAACATGCACGAACATATCGCCACGGGCATCGCTGCGGAAACGCGGCATGCCATAGTTCTTTACGCGAACAACCTGGCCATACTGACAGCCTTCGGGGATTTCAACCTTGACCTTTTCGTCTTCGAAAATGCCATCGATTTCGATGGTGGCACCAAGCGCTGCCTGAACCATGCTGATGGCAGCAGAGCAATGCAAATCGTCGCCCTGACGCTCAAAGAATTCATGCTCTTCGATACGGATGGTAACCGTAAGGTTGCCAGGCGTTGCGCCACGGATGCCAGCTTCGCCATAGCCGGTAATACGCAACTGCTGGTTGTCACGAATACCAACGGGGATATCAACCGAAACACGCTGACGGTCGGGAACGCGACCCTGACCTTCGCATTCGGTGCACGGGTTTTCGATAATCTTGCCAGAGCCCTGGCAACGCGGGCAGGTAGAGGCCGACTGCATAGCACCCAAGAACGTTTGCTGCACGGTAACCACCCTGCCCTGCCCATTGCATTCGGGGCAGGTGGTTTCGCTACCGTCTTCGCCAAGACCGGTGCCTTCGCAATCGGGGCACGGAGCCAGACGGTCGTAAACGATTTCTTTTTTCAGGCCCGTAGCGGCTTCTTCAAGGGTGATGCGCACGCCAACGCCCATGTCGCGGCCTTCCTTGCGCATGTTAGCGCCATGGCCGCCACCGCCGCCAAAGAACGAGCTGAAGATATCGCCCATGCCGCCAAAGCCGCCCAGGATATCTTCCAGGTCAACGTACTGGGAGCCCGCGCCGCCACCGGCAGCACCAGGAATGGTGCCAAACCTATCGTACTGAGCGCGCTTATTAGGATCGCTCAGCACATCGTATGCTTCGTTGAGCTCTTTGAAACGGTCTTCAGCATCGGGCTCTTTGTTCACATCGGGGTGAAGCGTGCGGGCCTTTTTGCGGAAAGCCTTCTTGATCTCATCGTCGGTGGCGTTTTTGTCTACGCCAAGCACTTCATACAAATCGTTTGCCATTACGTGCAGCTCCCTTTCAGGGTTTAAATGTCTTTCAAGATGCTACGGGCAGCACGAACTGCCTTGAGCACCTGCGAGTAATTCATTCTGGTGGGTCCAACGATCATAATCAGACCGCTGTGTTCTTTTTCGCCAAACCTGTTGGCAACAAGAGAAACGC
>CAVFVF010000054.1:0-4085 GCA_963625925.1 Eggerthellaceae bacterium
ACGCCGGCAACGGCTGGTGGGCCTACGCCCGCCCCGAGGGCTACGTGGTGCGCGGCTCCTACGCCACGGGCGGCCTGGTGTACCTGGCCGACAACGACGGCCGCCTGGCATCCACCGACGGTTGGCTGGTCTCCGACGCCTACGGCCATGGCCTGCAGCGTTATTACATTTACGCCAGCAAGCACGCCGCCGTCCAGGGCCGCTCCTCCGACGGCTGGGACCACTTCACCACCGCCTGGGGCTATGTCGCTCGCAACGTCACCAGGGACGCCGACGGCTCCTACTACCTGGCCGACAACGACGGCAGGCTGTCCGGCACCGGCTGGGTGATCTCCGACGCCTTTGGCCAGGGCATGCAGCGCTACTACGTCGACCCCTCCACCGGCAAGCTGAAGATCGGCTTCTTCGAGGTCGACGGCAAGTGGTACTACGGCACCTCCAAGGGCTACGAGCTGCGCGGCAAGCAGCGCGTGGGCGACGGCATGCTTTTAGCCGACAACGACGGCCTTTTGGTGGAGAACGTCGCCAAGGAGGGATGGCTCGTCACCGACAGGTACGACGGCGAGCTCCAGCGCTACCGCATCGACAACTCGTGCAGCGGCCACCTGGGCGCTCACCTCGGCTTCTTTACCATCGGCAGCGACGATTACTACGGCCGCTACGACCAGGGCTATGTTGTGCGCAACGTTGTGTACACGGCCCCCAACGGCAAGCAGTATTACGGCAACAACGATGGCGTGTTGGGTCCCTTGCCTGCGCGTTTCCAAGATATGAGGAATAAGGCGCAAAGTCTGTGGAGTAGAACCGGCTGGCTTATTCTGGTTGATCGCAATTCCAACAGGATGGCTATTTATTCCGGTAGTCGTTGGAACTGGAGCCCCACCACCGAGGTGTACTGCGTAACGGGTGCTTGGAGCACCCCAACCATTACTGGCCAGTACGAAACCACGGGTTATCATATGACTCGCTTGACCACCGACAGTCGCGCACGTTGGGCCACGCAGATTAATGGCGGCTATTTCTTCCACTCCATCCTTAACTCTAATAGCGAGCTGGGCCACAACCTTTCTCACGGTTGCGTAAGGCTTGCTGTGGATGATGCTTACTGGATTTATCGCAACATTCCCGCAGGTACGAAGGTGTACATTTACTAATAGGGAAATTTAACGAACCAAAACGGGCGAGGGCGCAGGCTCTCGCCCGTTTGTTTTGTGCGCGGCTGCCTGTTGCTTCACCGGTTCGTTTGCGAGCGCAGCTGCCTATCGCAACGTCTGTTCATTCAATGGGCTAAAATTGCCTTATTGAACAATGCCTAACAAAGGGGCGCATGATGCTTAACTTCACGGTTGGCCCGGTAATGTCCAGCCAGGATATTCTTTCTATTGGTGCCGAACAGGTGCCATATTTCCGCACGCCGGAGTTTTCGGAAGTGATGCTTGAAAGCGAGCGTTTGTTTTTGGGGCTTGCCGGCGCGCCTGAAGGCGCTCGCGGCGTATTCCTAACCGGCTCAGGCACTGCCGCAATGGAGGCAGCTGTAGCCAACACCCTTACGCCTGAAGACAATGCCCTGGTTGTAGTGGGAGGCAGTTTCGGCAAGCGCTTTTCGGAGTTATGTGATATTCACGGCATCCCGCACACGGATATTGTTGTCCCCGATGGGCAAACGCTTACCGCCCAGCAGCTTGCTGCCTACGAAGGCAAAGGTTACACGGCATTCCTGGTGAATATCCATGAAACTTCAACGGGCGTGTTGTACAACGCGCAGCTTATTTCTGAATTTTGCCGTCGCAACAACATGTTCTTCATCATGGATGCCATCAGCGCATTTTTGGCCGACCCGCTCAACATGGATCAGCTTGGTGTTGATGTGTTTATTTCTGGTTCGCAGAAGGCGCTGGCTTGCCCGCCGGGCGTTTCGTTGTTGGCGCTTTCGTCTGCAGGGTTGCAACGTGTAAATCGCATCGATTCCGGCTGCATGTATTTGGACTTGAAGAGCGCTCTTAAAAACGGTGAGCGCGGCCAAACGCCCTTTACGCCCGCAGTTGGTACGTTGCTGCAAATTAACGCACGCTTGCGCCAGCTAAAGCAGGCTGGCGGCGTTGCAGCCGAAAACGCACGTATTGCGGCACTTGCGGCCGACTTCCGCCAGCGTATTGCGCACCTGCCGCTAACGTGCATTTCTCCTGCTCCTTCTAATGCGGTAACCGCGTTGCACCCCCTAAACGTTTCTGCCTACGATGTGTTCACCGTGCTTAAGGATGAATACGGTATTTGGGTATGCCCCAATGGCGGCGAAAAGGCTGAAAAGGTGTTTCGCGTGGGGCACATTGGCGCATTAACCACAGAAGACAACAAAAAGCTTGTTGAAGCATTCGATAGCCTGGTTTCCCGAGACCTGCTGTAAGGGGCTCCCATGAAAAAAGTAATCACATACGGCACTTACGACCTTTTGCACTACGGCCACATTCGCTTGCTGGAGCGTGCCAAGGCTTTGGGCGATTACCTTATTGTTGGCGTTACCGCCGAAGACTTCGACAAGGTACGCGGCAAAATCAATGTTGAGCAGTCTCTGGTGGAGCGCATGGAAGCAGTGCGTGCCACAGGCATTGCCGACGAGATTATTGTTGAAGAATACGAAGGTCAGAAGATCGACGATATCCGCCGCTACGACGTGGATATTTTCACCGTCGGCTCCGACTGGGTAGGCAAGTTCGATTACCTAAACGAATACTGTGAAGTGGTGTACCTGGACCGTACTCAGGGTGTTTCCAGCACCGAAATTCGCAGTGAGCGGGCCACGCTTAAGGTGGGCTTTGTGGGCGATGGCCCCGTGCTTGAAAAGTACCTGGCCGAAAGCCAGTACGTAAACGGCATGGAGGTTGCTGGCCAACTTTCGGTAGGAAAAAGCCCCGAAGCATTTGGCGTCGAATATGCTGCGCTGCTTGAAGCTTCCGATGCGGTGTACTTGGCTACGCTTCCCGATGGCCATTACGAGCAAATTAAGGCCGCCTTTGCTGCTGGTGTGCATGTGCTGTGCGAATCGCCCATTGCAAAGACAGAGGCCGAAGTGGCTGAACTGCAGCGTATGGCTGCCGAACGGGGCCTGGTACTTATGGATGCCATTAAAACTGCCTATGCAACAGCGTATTCGCGCTTGCTGCTGCTGGCAAAAAGCGGTCGCATTGGCAAGGTGGTTTCGGTTGATGCAACATGCACCAGCCTGCGTCCCTACGAGGCGGAAAACGTTGCCAGTTCCAACAATTGGGGTGCTCTGGACACTTGGGGCCCTACGGCATTGCTGCCTATTGTGCAGTTGCTGGGCACCGATTGGCAGAACGTGAGTATTGCTGCAAGCTATGCGCAGGATGCCCCTAATCGCGATACGTTTGCTCGTGTGAATATCGAATACCCCGAAGCGGTTGCCAGCTTAAAGGTTGGCTCGGGCGTAAAGGCCGAAGGTAGCTTGGTGGTTGCTGGTACCGAAGGCTACATTTACGTACCGGCCCCTTGGTGGAAGACAGATTACTTCGAAATTCGCCGAGAAAATCCAGCCGATAACAAGCGTTATTTCTATCAGCTCGATGGCGAAGGCATTCGCTACCAGTTGGTGGCGTTCGCCCGCGCAATTGAAAAGGGCACCCGCCTTTCCGGCGTTGCCCCTGAAGATTCCCTTGCAATAGCGCGTTTATTTGATCAGTTTGCTAATGGAGGCCATACGAACTTGGGCGCGGTGGGATAAAAGCTCGAAACTAGGAGCCGTGGTTGTTTGCTTTCTGCGCTCTGGCTGAGCGCTTGGTGCATTTGCTGCGCCATAAAGTTGCTAGCGCTTGTTGCCTTGCTTCTTAAAAATAAGCACCAGGAATAGCAGCATAATGAGCGCGCTAACGCTATAGGCAAGCAGTGCGGCAAAGCTTACGCCGTTCATGTCGAACAGGGGCACAAAGAAGAAAGTTGCCGGAATAGAAAGAATCGCAGCAACCATGTTTCCTGCAAAGCTGCCCTTGAAATCGCGGATTGCCACTAGTACATCGTTCAAGAACCAAACGTAGGCGGTTACCATGGCAACCGCAATGATAGGTGTTAGC
>CAVFVF010000054.1:4095-9105 GCA_963625925.1 Eggerthellaceae bacterium
GGTAGGTATAGGGCGCAATGCTTTCTCCGAAAAACAACACTAGCAAAGGCTCGCCTAGCCATTGCAATGCAATGGCAGAAACAATGCCCAGTGCAGCAATGCCAAGGCCTGCCTTAAGCAGCAAGCTGGCAAGTTGTTTCATGTCTTTGTTGGCATAAGCTTCCGAAAAGTACCCAAGCAACGGATTGTAAATGTAGCTGGCCCCCATCTGGATGATGGTTACCGGCGCTGCAACCGAGGCGTAAATGCCCAGCGCTGCCGACCCGCTGTAAGCGGCAAGATACTGGCGGGGAATTGAAGGTGCTGCACCGCAGGCAACCGCCGCAATAACAATGGGTAGGCAATAACCAAGCAAATGCAGCGCCTTTTTCTTGGTAATGCCAATCTGCAAGCGCTCAAAGCGCGTCGATCGCGGAAGGTCGTATGCAATCCCGATGATGGCAATTGCTACGGTCATGGCAACAATGGTTATGTTCAGGTCGTTCAAGGCGGCCATGCCAATGCAGAACACCGCAAGCGAAGCTATGCCCTGCATTGTCAGTGATTTGCCGATGTAGTCCATACGGTGGTTTTGCTGGTCCAGCCCGTGGAGCACGTCTATAAGCAGGCTGGCAATTTTGTATATGGCGTAAAGCGCAATTGTGACAAAGGCGCTAAGCGGGCATGTTGCCAGCGAATAAACAATAATTAGCGCAAGTGCAATTCCGCAGGTTATTAGCCTGAATGCAAAATACTCACCTACAGAATTTTCGTGCTTTACGTCAGAAACCTGATAGGTGTACATGCGGTACAGCGCAAGTGACGAAAACATGTTGTACACCGACATGGCAAGTGAAAGCGTGCCGGCTGCATCGTACCCGTCGGAAAGGCGAACTACCAGCACGGTAATAAGCCACTGGCATCCCAGGTAGGCAAGTGAGCCAGCCGAATTCCAGAGCATGTTCAGCTTAATGGAGAGCCCGCCTTCTTTCAGTGAGCTACCTTCAGGCGTAGCCTCGTTATTTGTCTGCTTTTCTTTGGCCACGCTAGTCTTTCCAATATGCAGTGCAGTAATGGGTTTCGCGCTGGTCGGCGGGCGGGGGAGTCATATAGTCGCCAAACAAGGAAGTTAGGTAAAGGTCGTATTCCTTGGGGGCGTAGAACATTTTGCCTTCGAATTCCAGCTCGCAGGTTTCAAGAATGCTGTAGGGCGTGCGCTCGCAAGTGCCGTAGCCCCACATGGCCATGGCCACGTCATTTTCGGGGGAAATGGGCGTAGCGGCCAAGGCGTCATCTAGCTGTTTGGCGATCGCATAAATATCTTGCTTGCGGAAAAAGGGGGTGAGCACCTTTTTAACGGCTTTGCGCAATGGGGTGGTGGCGTAGTTGGGGCTGGCAACAATGAGGTCGTATTTTGCTTTAATAGAATCGTTGAGCTTGAAGGCCTCATCAGCACTTTTTTTAACCCCATCCAAAGGGAAGATGTCTACCCATACGCCGGTTTGGAATTTTGGGTCAACGTAGTGCTCTATCACCGTAGTTCGCGGGTCAATCATTTTAAAAAATGGGTAGATGGATGTTTTGTCGCGATATGAAACCAACCGCATTGCTTCATCGCTGTTGGTTTGCATGAAGTGCTGGTAAAAGGTTTCGTAGTCGGGGCGGGGCATGGCAATATCAATGTCGTCATCCCAAGGGATGTAGCCCTTATGACGTACTGCACCAAGGAGGGTGCCGGAATTCAGGTAATAACGAATACCCTGATCACGGCAAATGGCATCGATTTTTACCAAGATATCGAGCTGCAAGGCTTTGCGTTCTTCGAGTGAGATTTCTTTCATGTTCGCTACTTTGCTTTGTATACGGTGTGGCACAGGATTTTTGCCGGCACCCAAGCAGCTGCTGCAAGCACGGGGTTTGGTGCCTGGCGTATTGCTTTGGGTTGTTTGGCAAAATGGCAACCAACCAGGTAAAGGATGGTTTCGTAATATTTTAACGGTATGGTGTCGGCGTAGCCCACGTACATACGCTTCAGCTTCATGTAGCCCTTAGGATTTTCGCGCGTTATCTTGCGCACGTTTGCGGTATAGCCATCGTTCAGGTATTCGCGAACAATAAGCACGCGGTGCATTACCCCCAATTCATAGTGCTGGTCTATCTGGTGGAACACGTAAGTTTCGGCTATGAAGCGCTCATCGGGCTCAACGTCAAAGGGAAATTGCCTAAGAATTTCAGTGCGGTGAATGTGCGCGGTGTCGCCCTTGTGGCCAAGCTTGTAATACAGGTCCCACATGGTGGTGCGGCTTAGGCCCTCGGGTATTGCGGTTTGCAGGGGCGCGGTTGCCGTTTTGCCGCACATGCCAATCATGCCCGCAATAGTTGGGTCGTCTCTGAATCCTTCCCAGGCATCCAGAATGGCGCGTACAGTGCCTTCGGGTACGATGTCGTCATCGTCTACGCACATGAGTATTTCATCTGGGCAGTTGGCAACAGCGGTATTGAAAGCGCGCTGTTTGCCACCGTTTTTTTGCTTCAAGTAGGTAACGGGGAAGGGCGCGGTTTCTTTAATGGATGCAACAACTTCTTCGGTGTTGTCGGGCGAGCCGTCGTCAACGATGATCCAATGGAAGTCTGGGTCTTGGTGTTTCAGGCTTTCAAACAGGTTTAAAAGCCTGTTGGCCCGGTTGTAGGTTGGGGTGAAGATGCAAAGTGTATGTGAAGCGGACAATGCAGACCTTTCGTTTAAAGTGGCCGTGGCTGTGCAATGCTGTTGTAGGCAACGGTATCATATGGCATGTTCAAAAAGGCAATATGCGCGCAAGCAATAGAAGCCGTATCTTGGAGGCCCCGTGCAATACGAAAACGAAACTTTGCGAAAATTACAGCTGGTGGAACTGGAAGTTCTGTTGGCAATCGATGAGGTTTGCCGCCAGCACAACATTACCTATTTCTTGGATTCGGGCACGGCCTTGGGTGCAAAGCGCCACGGTGGGTTTATTCCTTGGGACGACGACATTGATATTGGCATGCCGCGCGAAAGCTACGAGCGTTTTACGGAAGTGGCTCCTGCGGCATTGGGCGAAGGCTATACAGTTGCCAACCCCGCAACCGATGATAGGCTGGCGGGTCTTTTTGCCAAGGTTTGGAAAAACGGTACGAAGTTTTTTACCGATGAAACCATGGATGCCGGCATTGACCAGGGCATATTTGTGGACGTGTTCCCGTATGACTATCTTTCTGCAGACGAAGAAATTCGTAGCATGCAGCTGCGCTCGTGCTTGAAGTGGCAGAGCATTTCATATCTGTACCATTCTGGCGCTATCAACGTGCCGCATAAAGGTGCGCTGGGCGCGGCCGAAAAGGCGGCCTGTCGCGTGGCTCATGGTGCGCTGAAGTTGTTTTCGCATCCCAAGAGCATTAGGGATAAGTTCACCGACTCTGCCACAAGAGGCAACGGCGCCAATGCTTCGCACGACATGGCATGCATGAATTACACCCAGCAGGGCATTTTCCCCGAAAGCGTGCTTCTGCCGCCGCAATCGTTGGAATTCGAAGGCCATTCTTTCCCGGCACCGGCAAAAATAGAGGAATATCTAACTATTCTGTACGGCGAAACCTGGAATCAACTTCCGCCCGAAGACGAGCGCCGTAACCACGCGCCCAAGGTGCTGGAGCTGGGAGAATAGGACATCCATTAAGCTGTAGGCGCCGCTGGCGGGCCATGCCCAGTTCTCCTGTTCAAAAACAAAGCCAAAACCTCTACTATTGAACATTAGTAACTAGCATGTTCAATTAGTAAAGGAGCTTCCGTGGGAATTTCTCGTAATGAATTCCGCGTGCTTAATGCGCTTCGCGCCAACGCTGGGGTTGCTTCACAACGTCAGTTGGCGGCGGTAAGCGGTGTTTCGGTCGGCACGGCAAACAATATGCTCAAGCAGCTTGCAGAAAAGGGCTTTGTAAAGGGGTTTTCTATCACTAAAGCGGGCATGAAGGCCCTTGAGCCCTACAAAGTGCAAAACGCAATTATTATGGCAGCGGGTCTTTCTTCCCGTTTTGTTCCGCTTTCGTACGAACGTCCAAAGGGCGTGCTTACTGTACGTGGCGAAGTGCTTATTGAGCGTCAGATTCGTCAGCTTCAGGAAGCGGGCATTGCCGATATTACGGTGGTTGTTGGCTACATGAAGGAAGCCTTCTTTTACCTGGAAGACAAGCTGGGCGTTAAAATTCGCGTTAACGAGCAGTATTCGCAGCGCAACAACAACTCCACTCTTATGTTGGTGCGCGAACAGCTAGGAAATACCTACATTTGTTCTTCGGACGACTACTTTACCGAAAACGTTTTTGAGCCCTACGTGTACGAAGCTTATTACGCTGCTAGTTATTTCCCTGGCGAAACCGACGAATACTGCTTGCAAGCTGCAGCAAACGGCTGCATTACGGGAGTGAATATTGGCGGTAAAGACGCATGGGCGATGCTTGGCCACGTGTATTTTGACCGAGCCTTTTCCGAGACGTTCGTTGGCATCTTAGAGCAGGTGTATAACTTGCCCGAAACCGCGCCAAAGCTTTGGGAGGATATTTATATCGACCACATCAAGCAGCTGCATATGGTTATGCGCCCGTATGAAGACGGCATTGTGTACGAGTTCGATTCCTTGGCCGATTTGGTGAAGTTCGATCACGACTTTTTGGACAACGTAGATAGCGCAATTTTGGACAACATTTGTAAGGCGCTGGAATGTAACCGCGCAGATGTGGTTGAAATCAAGCCTATTAAGGAAGGCCTTACCAACCTTTCCTTCCGATTTGCCGTTGGCGGCAAAACCTATGTGTATCGCCATCCTGGCCCTGGTACCGAAGAAATCATCAATCGTGCTAGCGAGACGTTTTCGCAGGAAGTGGCTCATCGTTTAGGCGTTGACAGCACATTTGTGTATGAAGATGTTGAGCAGGGCTGGAAAATCTCATACTTTGTGGAAGGTTGCCAGCAGCTCGATTACCACGATGAAACTCAGGTTGCGCGCGCCATGG
>CAVFVF010000055.1:0-5441 GCA_963625925.1 Eggerthellaceae bacterium
CGCCAGCCCCCCGCGCAGCCCCAGCGCCCAAACACTTCGCCAGCGCCCCCGCCACCACGCCCAACCCCCGCACCCCCTCTACAGCGCCCTTGCGCAGTGCCCCAAAAAAGTTCGAAACTCTTTCGCCTTCCAGCGCCCCAGCGCCAAAACACCGCATTTCACCTGCGAAAACAACTTGTGAAGGCATAGACACACCCGGGTGCGTGGCGTTTGACACGCCTATATACGGGTGATAAAGTCCTAATTCGCGTTTCCGCCAGGAGCGTGTGTTTTCGCGTGCGTATCTGCAGAACGCACAGAAAGCAAGTGTAAGTAAGTGATAGTAAAGAAAAGGAGCTGAAGCTTTGCCTACTATCAATCAGTTGGTCCGCAAGGGCCGCGCCAAGCAGGTCGATAAGCAAAAGACCCCGGCGCTCAAGGCAAACCCGCAGAAGCGTGGTGTTTGCACTCGCGTGTACACCACCACCCCTAAAAAGCCTAACTCGGCACTGCGTAAGGTTGCTCGTGTCCGTCTCGTAAACGGCATGGAAGTTACCGCCTACATCCCCGGTGAAGGTCACAACCTCCAGGAGCACTCCATGGTGCTTATCCGCGGCGGTCGTGTTAAGGACCTCCCTGGTGTTCGCTATAAGATCATCCGCGGTGCACTCGACTGCGCTTCCGTAGAAGCTCGTCGTCAGGCCCGCAGCCGTTATGGCGCTAAGAAGCCCAAGAACTAAGTAACCGCTTAACCGAAAGGAAGATATATGCCGCGTCGTGCAGCAGCAGTCCGCCGCGAAACGCAGCCGGACGCTAAGTACAACAACCGCTTGGTCACGCAGCTGATCAACAAGGTGTTGCTTGACGGTAAGAAATCTACCGCCGAAGGCATCGTCTACGGTGCTTTCGATATCGTTGCCGAAAAGACTGGTGAGGACGCCCTTACCGTATTCAAGAAGGCAATGGACAACATTCGCCCCACGCTGGAGGTAAAGCCCAAGCGTGTTGGCGGTGCAACCTATCAGGTTCCCATGGAGGTTAACTCCCGCCGTGCAACCACCCTGGCTATCCGCTGGATGGTTGACTTCTCCCGTAAGCGCAAGGAAAACACCATGCGTGAGCGCCTTGCCGCTGAAATCATGGACGCAGCCGAAAACACCGGCGCATCCATCAAGAAGCGTGAAGACCTGTACAAGATGGCCGAATCCAACCGTGCATTCTCGCACTATCGTTGGTAGGAGTAATCATGGCTAAGACTTCGCTTGAAAATACTCGTAACATCGGCATCATGGCTCACATCGATGCCGGTAAAACCACCACTACCGAGCGCATCCTGTACTACACGGGCAAAACGCACAAGATCGGTGAGGTTCATGATGGCGCTGCCACCATGGACTGGATGGTTCAGGAACAGGAGCGCGGCGTAACCATTACCGCTGCAGCTACCACCTGCTTCTGGAAGAAGGACGACGTTGAGTACCGCTTCCAGATCATCGACACCCCCGGCCACGTAGACTTCACCGCTGAAGTAGAGCGCTCCCTGCGCGTACTCGACGGCTCCGTTGCCGTGTTCGACGCCGTTGCTGGCGTACAGCCCCAGTCTGAAACTGTATGGCGTCAGGCTGAGCGCTACGGTGTACCTCGCATCGCATTCATCAACAAGTACGACCGCGTAGGCGCCGACTTCTTCCACGCAATCCAGACCATGCGCGACCGCCTGGACGCACCGGCTGTTGCTGCTCAGATGCCCATGGGCGCTGAAGACAAGTTCTGGGGCGTAATCGACCTGGTAACCATGACCGCATGGGACTTCAAGGCCGACGACAAGGGCATGACCTACCCCGAGCCTATGGACGAGATTCCTGCTGAATTCAAGGACGACGCAGAGCTCTACCATCAGGAACTGCTCGAGGCTGCCGCCGACTGCGACGACGACCTCATGGAAAAGGTCCTCATGGAAGAAGAGGTTTCCGTAGAGGAACTCAAGGCTGCTATCCGCAAGGGCGTTATTGCTTGCCAGCTCAACCCCGTGTTCGTAGGCTCCGCTTACAAGAACAAGGGCGTTCAGGAACTGCTCGACGCTGTTGTAGACTACATGCCTTCTCCCATCGACGTTCCCGCAATTAAGGGCACCAACCCCGAAACCGGCGAAGAAGACGAGCGTCCTTCCGATCCGAAGGCTCCCTTCTCTTCTCTGGCATTCAAGATCATGACCGACCCGTTCGTAGGCAAGCTTACCTACCTGCGCGTTTACTCTGGCTCCCTGGAGTCTGGCTCTTACGTCCAGAACGCTTCCAAGGACAAGAAGGAGCGCATCGGTCGTCTTCTGCAGATGCACTCCAACAACCGTATCGACGTTGATTCCTGCTCCGCAGGCGACATCGTGGCTGTTGTAGGCCTGAAGAACACCACCACCGGCGACACCCTGTGCGACGAGGATGCACCTATCATCCTTGAATCCATGCAGTTCGCCGACCCGGTTATCGACATTGCTGTTGAGCCTAAGACCAAGGCCGAGCAGGACAAGATGAGCATCGCTCTTCAGAAGCTTGCTGAAGAAGACCCGACGTTCCGCGTTTCCACCAACCACGAAACCGGCCAGACCATCATCGCTGGTATGGGCGAGCTTCACCTGGAAATCATCATCGACCGCCTGCTGCGCGAGTTCAAGGTAGAGGCTAACGTTGGTAAGCCCCAGGTTGCTTATCGTGAGCGTCCTGGTCATGAGGTACTTTCTGCTGAAGGCAAGTTCGTCCGCCAGTCCGGTGGTCGCGGTCAGTACGGCCATGCCATCATCAACATGTACCCCCAGGAAGCTGGCAAGGGCTACGAGTTCGAAAACAAGATCGTTGGCGGCGTTGTTCCCAAGGAATACATCCCCGCAATCGACAAGGGCATCCAGGAAGCACTCAACTCTGGCGTTCTGGCTGGTTACCCTGTTGAAGACATCAAGGTTGAGCTCATCGACGGTTCTTACCACGACGTTGACTCCTCTGAAGCTGCATTCAAGGTTGCCGGTTCTATGGCAATCAAGGACGCACTGAAGAAGTCCGATCCGGTTATCCTCGAGCCCGTTATGGCTGTAGAGGTTGAAACCCCCGACGAGTACACCGGCTTCGTTATGGGCGATATCCCCAGCCGTCGCGGTATTATCCAGGGCCAGGAGCAGCGCGGCAACGCCGTATGCATCTCCGCTAAGGTTCCGCTGGGCCAGATGTTCGGTTACGCAACCGACCTTCGCTCCGGCACCCAGGGTCGTGCTACCTACACCATGCAGTTCGACACCTACGAGCCCGTGCCCAAGAACGTGGCAGAAGAGATTATCAGCAAGGCGGGTGGCAACGCTTAAGCCTTTCGGCTTAGCATTGCTCCGCTCACTATGGAGGTTAAAGTGGCTAAAGAGAATATCCGCATCCGCTTGAAGGGTTACGACCATGAGATCGTGGATCAGTCCACCAAGCTCATCGTCGACACCGCACAGAAGACGGGTGCCAAGGTTTCCGGTCCTATTCCGCTGCCCACCGAGCGCAACCTGTATTGCGTTGTAAAGGGCCCGCACGTGAACAAGGACTCTCGCGAGCAGTTCGAGATGCGCACGCACAAGCGTCTCATCGACATCCTGGATCCGACCCCTTCTACGGTCGATTCCCTGATGCGTCTCGATCTTCCTGCTGGCGTTGATATCGAGATCAAGCTGTAGGGGAGTGTGATACTGAATGATTAACGCTATCTACGGTACCAAGGTTGGCATGACCCAGCTCTTCGACGAAGACGGTGTGGTTACGCCCGTAACGGTTATCAAGGCTGAGCCTAACAAGGTTTGCCAGGTTAAGACCGCAGAAACTGATGGTTACGAAGCTGTTCAGCTCGGCTTTGGCGCCATCAAGGAAAAGAAGGTAAACAAGCCCATGGCTGGCCATTTCGCCAAGCAGGGCGTTGCCCCCGTTCGCTACCTGCGCGAGGTTCGCGTAGAGGATGCTTCCGAGCATGCCATCGGCGAAGAGGTAACGGTTGAAGCTTTTGCAGAGGTTGCAAAGGTAGACGTAACCGGCACTTCCAAGGGTAAGGGCTTCGCTGGCGTTATGAAGCGCTACGGCTTCGGCGGTGGCCCTGGCGGACACGGCGCACACTTCCATCGTGCTCCCGGTTCCGTTGGCCAGTGCGCTTATCCTTCCCGTGTGTTCAAGGGCGTTCGCCTTCCGGGCCACATGGGCTGCGATACCGTAACCACCAAGAACCTTGAAGTAGTCCGCGTCGACGCTGAGGCGAACCTCATCATGCTGAAGGGCGCAGTTCCCGGCGGCAAGAATGGCGTAGTTCGCGTTCGCATGGCGTAAACGGTGCGAAGGAGAATTTAGATTATGGCAACTATTGAAGTGAAGGACGCGAGCGGCAAGAAGGTCAACGACGCCGAGCTTTCCGCAGCTGTCTTCGAGATTGAGCCCAACGTGCACGCAATGCACGAAGTGGTTCGCTCCCAGCGCGCTGCAAGGCGCCAGGGAACCCACAACACCCTGACCCGCGGTCAGGTTCGTGGCGGCGGCAAGAAGCCTTGGCGCCAGAAGGGTACCGGCCGTGCTCGTCAGGGTACGATCCGTGCTCCTCAATGGGCAGGCGGCGGCACCGTATTCGGCCCGCATCCCCGCTCTTATGCGTTCAAGGTACCTGCAAAGGTTGTAAAGCTGGCTATGCGCTCTGCGCTTTCCGCTAAGCTTGCCGACGGCGAAATTGTTGTTGTAGACGATTTCCAGTTCGAAAAGCCTTCCACCAAGCAGGCTGCTGCAGCCCTGAAGGCACTGGGCGTTGAGGGTCGTTGCACCATCATCGTTGGCGACGACAACGTGAACGCTTTCCTTTCGTTCCGCAACCTTCCTAAGGTTCGCGTACTCGGTGCTTGCGAGCTCAACACGCTCGACTTCATCGACAACAAGGCACTCGTTCTTACCAACGCTGCCCTGACCCGCATCGAGGAGGTGCTTGCATAATGAAGGATCCCCGCGAGGTAATTATTCGCCCGATCATTTCTGAGCACTCTTACGAGGGCATGGAAAACAACGTATACACCTTCGAGGTGGCAAAGTCCGCCAACAAGATTGAGATTGCTCAGGCAATCGAGGCTATCTTTGATGTGAAGGTTGTAAAGGTTAACACCCTTAACGTTAAGTCTAAGCCGAAGCGCGTTCGCTACCAGGTGGGCAACACCCGTACCTGGAAGAAGGCTATGGTAACCATCGCCGAAGGCGATACCATCGAAATCTTCGCACAGGCTTAAAGCCAATACCCATCGGGTTCAAATGGCCGCTCCATCTGGGGCGGCCATTTTTTGTGCTCGGCCGCCAGCTGGGTTGGGGGCCGGGTTGGGACGCCGTGCCGGGCCGAGGCCTGGGTTGGGGGGCGCTTGGGACGGTGCCATTTTTTTGCGCAAACCCCGGGGACATTGGCGTGATATTTATTTTGGATGG
>CAVFVF010000055.1:5812-9038 GCA_963625925.1 Eggerthellaceae bacterium
AGCTCCTGCACCGGCTTGCACTCCGCAACGCGCCGCGCATCCAGCGCCAGCCGCATGGCTCGCGCCACACTGCACTCCGCAACGCGCGCCCTTCCGGCCACCCTGGCCACGCCCAGCCTCGCAAACAACCTGGCCGCGCCCAGTCTTAGCGTAAGCGCTTCTGCCCAATTCCGTATTCGTTTAGATGCCGGCACCGTGTCCGGCAGCTCCTACTAGAAAGGTCAGCTACCCCCATGACCCTACTCGAGTTATTGCACTTGCTTAAAAAGCACTTAAAGCTGTGCATTGCGTTGCCTATCGTCTGCGCGCTTGCCACCGCGGTGTTCAGCTTCGTGTTTATGGCAAACACGTACACCAGCAACGTTTCTATGTACGTGCTCACGCGCTCTAACACCACCAACAGCACTTCTAGCTCGCTTAGCTCTACCGACCTAAGCGCTTCGCAGATGCTCACCAACGACGTGGCAACCCTTATTAAGTCCGACCGCATTGAATCGGACACCGCCAACGCCTTGGGCCTGCGCAATCTTAGCGATTTCAAAATCAACATCACCAGCCAAACCACTACGCGTGTTATCACCGTTTCGGTAACGGGCAAAAACGCCGCTCAAACCGCCAACGTGGCCAACAAGCTTGCCGAAACCACCGATAGCGTCGCGCGCGAGGTTATGGACGTTCAGGCCATCAACGTTATCGACAAGGCAACCGAAGCCTTAAGCCCCAGCGGCCCGCCGCGCTTAATGTACACGGCCGTGGCCTTCTTGGCCGGTATATTCTTGGCCATTGCCATTGTGGTGGTGCTGGACATGACCAACACCCGCGTACGCAATGCCGACGAGCTTGAAGAGCTTTTGGGCGTTCCGGTAATTGGCCGTATTCCGGTAATCAAATAGAAGGGGGAAGAACCATGGCAAAGAAAAAGAAGTCTTCCTCTAACACTCAGGAAGTACAAAACGCAGCTAAAACGCTGTTTGCAAATATTCGCTTTATGAGCCCCGATGCCCCGCTTAAGAGCATCGTGCTTACCAGTAGCGTGCCCAACGAAGGCAAAACCACCACTTCGGTAGAGCTGGCCCGCGCCATTGCCACTTCAGGCAAGCGCACCTTGCTGGTTGAAGGCGACATGCGCCGCCGCAGCCTTGCAAACATTCTGGGCGTGCGTGCTACTGCAGGCGTGTATTCGGTGCTTACTAACCAGGCAAGCCTGGATGCAGCCATAGTGCCCACCAAAATCAACGGCCTGTTCTTCTTGGATGTTGAGCCCAACATTCCCAACCCGGCCGACATCCTTTCTTCCAAAAGCTATGCCGCTTTGGTAAAGCGTATGGAACAGAGCTTCGACTACATCATTTTCGACACGCCGCCGGTGGGCACGTTTGTAGACGCTGCTGTGCTTTCTGCCTTGGTAGACGGCACGGTGCTGGTGGTAAAGCCCGGCGCCGCCAAGCGCGACGAAGTGCTGCGCGCCTTTGATCAGCTTAAAACCGCTGGCGCCAATGTTATTGGCACCTGCGCCACGTTTGTGGAAGGCACCGGCAGCGAATACTACTACGCCTACTACACCGAAGGCGGCAAGCGTGTGAAGAAGGGCGATCGTATTGATGGCCCGGCTATGCCTGCGCCTATGGGCGCTCGCAGCGCAGCTCCGGCTGGTTATGCGGCGCAGCCCGCAGGTGCAGCCGGTGTTGCCGCAGGTGGGGCTCAGCCCGCAGGCGCCGCTGAGCCTGGGCTTGGCGCAGCAGCTGGCCGCAGCAATACGCCCCGCGTTAGCCGCGAAGACCTGCGCAAGGTAGGCAGCGACCTTAACGCTATGGGCGGCCACTCCGCCGCCTCCGCCGCTCCCGCCAGCGCGCACGCCTCTGCCAGCTCTGCCAACGCCGCAGCTAACGCCCATGCCGCCGGCCACGCTGCAAGCAGCCACGCAGCCAGCAACTACGCAGCAGGGGGCCGCCACTAGCCATGCGCGACATGCATTGCCACATATTGCCCGGCGTGGACGATGGCGCCCGCGACATTAACGAAAGCCTTCGCATGTTCGAAGCTGCAAAGCAGGCTGGCATTACCAGCATCGTGTGCACGCCGCACTGCCGCCAGCCCTACTTCGACTTCGATGCCATGTGGCATGCCTTCCGCCAGCTAAAGCTGTACACGGGCGAATTCCCCATAACCATGGGCTTCGAGGTTAACCACAGCATGCTTATGGAACTGGGCATGGAATGGGCCGGCAAGCTAGCCTTTCAGGGCACCAACGAATTTTTGCTGGAGCTTTCCACGCATGCGCAGCCGCACCATTTTCGTGAGTACGAAAACACCATCTACCAGCTGCAGGCCCAGGGGTTCGAGGTTATTATCGCCCACCCCGAGCGCTACAAGGCCATTCAGCAGGATGTTGAAATTGCCCGCCATTTGGTGGAAATGGGCTGCAAGCTGCAGGCTTCTACCGACTTTATTGCTGGCGGGCGTTTTGGCGCCGAGCGCAAGCCCGCCAAAAAGCTGTTTGAAGAAAACCTATACACCTACATGGCAAGCGATGCTCACTGTGTAGAGCACTACGAATACTACAAGCGTGCGCGCAAGCAGTACAAAACCCGCGGAAAGCACGCGCGGTAAGGCCCGGCTGGGAAGGTAAAGTTGCCGAATAACGCCAACATAGCACTTACCCCTACGCAGGAACGCATCCTGGGTTTTATTGCCATGCATTCCGTGGGCGGCGGTAGCGCGTGCTTAAGCAAGCAAGAGCTTGCGCAAAGCATGGGTTGCTGCACTAAAACGGTAGACCGCGCCATTCGCAAGCTTAAGGCCGAAGGCTATGTTGAGGTGCTGCCCGTGTTCGGCGGCAATGGCGGGCAAGAAGCTAACGAGTACCGCATTGCAAGGCCGGTGAAATAATGTCGCAGGCTGAAGTGACAATGCAGAGCGTTAAGCCCCAGGGTGAAGCAGCAGTGGCTGCAGCTCAGAGCGAAGCGGTTGCGGCTGCGCCTGCTGCTGAGCTCCAGGTGCTCACGGCTGCTGCTGGCGTGGGCGATGCAGAGGCCGCGAAGAACGCCGACGGCAGCGCGACGGACAACGCCAACAGCACTGTAGCCGACGCGAGCCGTGAATGGCCCATGGCCAGCATGACCAACGCTCAGGCTGAAGAATACCTGCGCACGCACAACTCCGGTATGCGCCCCAAGGCGGGCCGCTACGGCTACTGCTTCGTGAAGCGCGCGTTCGACCTCGTTGC
>CAVFVF010000056.1:0-8850 GCA_963625925.1 Eggerthellaceae bacterium
TTGTAGATGGCAGCACGCAGCTACCCGATTCTGGCAGCATCTTGTTGGCGCTTCCGCTGGCAAAGGGGCTGGAATTCGACCATGTGGTAGTGGTGGATGCCAGCGAAGAGCTGTTTGGCGAAGATGACCTTTCACGCCGCCGCCTGTACACCGCCATCAGCCGCGCCACCAGCACCGTAACCGTGCTGAGCAATGGCGCCCTATCGCCGCTACTGAAGTAGGCAAGTCAAAGATTTATTTGGGCAAAGGAGCAACCTTGTCGGAAAACACGAAGAGGCTTTCGGGCGTTGACCTTGGCAAATTGGCAGCACTTGCTTTTGCTGCGATTTCCAGCTGGTTTTTATCGAAATACCTCAACATTGCCTCCGAACTGTTGGTTTGGCTTGTGTTTGCTGCGCTGGAATTCTTTGCAATTCGCTACCTTTGCAAGGTGCCGCTGCGGGGCAAAGTAGCAAACATTTTAGTAGGGCTGTTTTCTGCGCTGTTTACACTTTCGCTCATCCTGGGTGAGCATATTGTGGTTGGGGAGCTGTATAACGGCCTGGCTGACACCAACTACATTTCCGAGTACGGCATCATAGATGCATGTGCGTTCGTTGCCATTTTGCCGGGCATTTACGCCATGCTCGCAGCGCCTATTGCGCGAATTAGGTGGGCTTCTGGGGCCAACAGCCAGGCTAGCTCAAGCCCCCAAATTGAGCCCCTGGGTGTTAAGTGGGTGCTTGGCTTAACGCTTTTGATTTTTGTTCTTTGGATTCCTTACCTGGTTGTTTACTGGCCTGGCTTTATATTCGACGACGCCTTGTTTTCAATCGGACAGGCTCTGGGGCACTTTGCATGGAACAACCACCATCCTGCCGCCTATACCGGGTTTTTGGCAGCCTGCCTAAACATTGCCGGGGCCCTTGGCTTTGACAACACCGTGGGCATCGGGCTTTCCACCATTATCCAGATGGCCCTAATGGCGTTTAGCTTTGGCTACTTTTCGCGCTGGATTGTGGTGCGTGGGTCCATCAAGCCAATCTTTGGCATTGTGATTGCAGGAGCTTTCGGCTTTTGCTCATACATTGGTTCGTTCAGCATTGCGCTTTGGAAAGACCCTTTGTTTTGCTCGGCAGGCCTGCTGCTTTCTATATGCCTTGCCGATTTGGTGTGGAGCCACGGCAAAGCGGCATTCCGCTGGAAATGGCTTGCTTTGTTTGCGGCAAGCGCGCTGGTAATGATGTTCCTGCGAAACAACGGCGTGTTTGTGATGGCGCTGCTGTGCGTTGCCGTTGCCGCGATAGCGCTGGCCGCTTGGGTTAAATCTCGCAAGGGCGATGGGGCTATGCGCAGTGCTGGCGAAGCACCAAAGGGCGAAGGCTCCGAGAGTGAAGCACGCAACGGCAAAGAGCCCGAGTGCGCTGCGGCCAAGCGTGGGGCAGCTAAGGGTGAGGCGGCCAAGGGCGAAGCAGCCAAACACGAGACACGTGGCTGGCTAATTACTCTGGGCACTTCCGTTGCCACCTTGGCAATTTATGCGGTAGTTACCGGGCCAGGCTACGCCGCTCTGGGCATTGCCCCTAGCGAAGCATCTGAAGCTGCAGGCTTGCCCTTAAACCAAATGGCAAGAGTGGCTGCCCTTGATGGCGAAATGACCGAAAGCGACAAGGAGTACCTGGGGGCCATCATTCCCTTCGAAGAGTACCCAACCCACTACTTCCCCTGTTGCACCGATAGGCTCAAATGGTCTTCGGAGTTTAACAACGAAGCGCTGCAGAACGGAATGTGGTCTCATTGGGCGTCGATGCTGGTTCGCAACCCGAATACTTATTTCCAAGCATGGGAGCTGCAAACGTTTGGCTTTTGGGCGGTTAATACCGAAAAGCTCACTGGCTGGTCTTGGAACGTAAGCCCTGGTTACCCCAGGAATATGAACGAAGCTGATGCACAGAAGCTGATCGATAACTTCCAAATAAACCCAAGCTCTTTAGCACTTGATTCGCAAGCTACCAGCATGTTCCCTGTGGATTCCTGGTCGGCGCCTATCAGTTGGCTATTCTGGGCTGCTTGCTATTTGGCGCTCTTGCTGTGCCTAGGCAGAAAGCCGTTATGGGCGCTTGGCCTTATTCCTTCAATTGGAGTTGCTATAACCCTGCTTATTGCCACGCCCATTTGCTATTGGCCGCGTTATGGTGCGGTGCTGCAGTTCTGCTTCCCCTACTTTTTGCTACTGGTTTACTTGATGTTTAAGGGCAAAAACGGTCTGAAGCAAATTAGCGCCTAGCCCCAAATAATCTCTAGCGCAAGAAGCTAAGCGGCCAAAACCCCGTAAACGAAGCGCTCATAAATGCCGCAGCTGCAACCACCCAAAGCACGCCCACAATAACGCGTACAAAAGCAGGCACGCGCAGGCTCTTGCTGGGAATGATGAACATACCAATAAGGCCGCCGATGGCGCCGCCCAAGTGGCCGCTTAGTGAAACGCTAGGCATAAGCAGGGTGTACACAATGTTGATGGCAATAACCGAAAGCATGCCCTTGCTGTAGTTCATCAGGTATTCGCGGTTGGTTTTGGAAAGCACGCCCAACAGCGCAATGGCCACAAACAAGCCAAAGATGCTGGTGGAAGCACCAGCCGAAACCGCATACGAGCCCGTAACGATGTCGGCCGCATACGAAACCACGTTGCCGGTAATACCCGCAATAAAGTACAGAAGCAAGAAATTCCAACGCCCCAGCAGGTATTCCAGCAAAACGCCTGCGCTATACAGGGCCGCCATGTTAAACAGTAGGTGCATAACATCCACGTGCAGGAACATGGGCGTAACAAAGCGATACAGATCGGCCGCAGAGCTGATGCCCGGCGCAAACATGGCGCCCATGTTGTACAGCGTTTGGCCCGAAATGCTGGTGCTGAAGCCCGAAGCAACCATTTCAGCTAAGAACACCACCACGTTGATGGCAATAAGCACGAAGGTTACCAGGCACGATCCGTACTTTTCCATAAAGGAAGGTTCGTTTTCTTTCATCATCTTTTTCAGCGCGGCATCGTCGAAGTATTCGCGCTGGGCGGTGGGCTTGTACGGGGCGGCTTCCAGTTCTTTTTGCTGTTTAACCGGCATGGGAACCGCTTGCACCACGGGAGCCTGCGCAGTGGGAGCCGACTGTGCGGCGGAGGCTGCGGTCGAGGAGCTTGCAGCCGGCTGGGTGGCAGCTGCCGTGGCTGACAGAGCGGTTGCGTCGCCCCGACCTGGCTGGGCCTGCTGCGGCGCAGAAGCTGCGGTTTGCTGGGCTGTTGCAGCCTGGCCCGGCTCGGCGGGTTGCGACACCATGCCCTGCCCCGATGCCATCATCTGAGCGATAAGCCTATCTGCCGCCTGTGCTTGTTTGAGCGCTTCCGCCTTAGACTCGCCAGCTGCGGTTTCTTGTTCGTTATTCGTAGGTTCAGCCAATGTGTGCTCCTTGAAATGTTCAACTACCAAAGAATACCATCCGCTACCCCGCCCCATGCAGCAGGCAATGTCCGCTCAAATTCCCCACACCCATGGGATACACTTCTGCTAACCAATCAGGAGGAAGCATGCCCGCGTACCAAACCATACAAGGCCGCGCCACTGCCGAAATTGAAGAGAAAAAGAGCCGCTTCATAGCGCAGCTTTGCCATGTGGAAAGCGAAGAAGAAGCACTGGCATTTTTGGAAGAAATTCGCGCAGAGCACCGCATGGCGCGCCACAACGTGTATGCCTACATTTTGCGCGGCGAAGGTGCCTCCGAGCGCATCCGCTATTCCGACGATGGCGAGCCGCAAAAAACCGCTGGGCTGCCCACCTTGCAGGCTCTGCAGCACGCCGGCCTTACCGATGTTGCCGTGGTGGTTACGCGCTACTTTGGCGGTACGCTATTAGGCACCGGCGGTCTGGTGCGCGCCTATACGCAATCTACCCAGGCCGGCATTGCTGCGGCGCAGCTGGTAAGCGTATCGGAGTGCGTAGACATTACCTTGCGCATTGCCTATCCCCTATACGACCAGGCCATTCGCATTGCTGCTGATACAGGCGCCAAAACGCTTGATTCGCAGTTCGCCGATGCGGTTACCTTACAGCTGCGCATGCTCAACGGCACGCAAGATGCCTTCTTGAAGAAGATCACCGAGCTTTGCCACGGGCAAGAAGACGTATCTGTGTCCGATCCTATCGAAGCTGTTTTCTAACGGGCCGCCGGCGCCCAACCACCGAAAGGCCCAACATGCACATCAAATGCCGTACCGCATCCATAGCATTCAAGTTCGCCGTTGCCCTAGTTGGCACCGTTGGCCTGGCCATTTCTTCGGGCCTGGCGGCAGGCGCATACGACATGCAATTCCACTGCATGTTCACCAACTTATCCAACGTAGCTGTGTGCCTGTATTTCTGGTGCGCGGCTATTCACCATGCACGCGGCGGCGATGGTTCCACGCCCTGGCATCCCAAGCTTAAGTACGCCCTTACGCTGTGCATTACTGTTACGTTTTTGGTGGCGCACTTCATGCTCAACTGGGGCTTGATGTTTATGGGCGGCACCTTCCACCCCGAAATGCTCATGCTGCACTACCTGGCACCCATCGGCGCCATTTTAGACTGGCTGCTGTTCGACGAAAAAGGACACATGCAGCTTACCGACCCACCCAAGTGGCTGGTGCCACTCTACGTGTATTTCGGCTACATTCTGGTGCTGGTACTGGGTCTGGGAGTACGCGTTACCGAAAGCTGCCGCTGGCCCTATCCCTTCATCGACTTCGACACCCTGGGCGTTGCCGGCGGCGTAATAAACATCGTAGTGCTAACCATTGCCGTGGCGCTGCTAGGCTACCTATACGTTTTCGCCGACCGTGCCCTAGCCAAACGTGCCCTAGCCAAGCGTGGCCTAGCCAAACGCGCAAAATAAAGTAGAGCCCAAACGCGCGAAGCAACCCCGCTGCGCCCAACCATACACGCAAAGCAAAGCAGGACACAAACGGGCAAAGCAACCCCGCTGCACCCAACCATGCACGCAAAGCAACCACGCTACCGGCCGAGCCCTTGGCGCGCAAAGCAACCGTTCGGCCGCCTTCAATGCTTTAACCCGAGCATTCTTTAGCCCAAACAACTACAATCTAACCTGATAAAACAACCCCTTCGAAAGGTAAGCCATGGACATCGAGTACCTGCTAGCGCTGCAGAATTTCCGCGAGGCAACAGGCAATGCGCTTTCCCCATTTATGGAAACGCTCAGCATGCTGATAATTCCCATTCCCATGATTTTGATGTTTCTGGTGTACTGGTGCGCCAGCCGCGAAAACGGCAAACGCATCATCTTCAGCTTTTCGCTGGGCATGTACCTAAACGGCCTGCTCAAGCTTATTGCCTGCGTATACCGCCCCTGGATTCGCGACGACCGCATTATCCCTTACGGCGATGCGAAATCGGGCGCAACGGGCTACTCATTCCCCAGCGGGCACACCACCTATGCCACCACCATCATCGGCGGCATTGGCGTTTGGCTGCGCAAGAAGCATGTGATTATTGCCATTCTGTGCTGGGTTATTGTTCTGCTGGTAATGTTTTCGCGCAACTACCTGGGCGTTCATACTCCCCAGGATGTAATTGTGGGTTTGCTTTCTTCCCTGTTAATGCTGTTTGCCGCCTGGAAAATAGAAGGCTGGACCGACAAAGACCCGACGCGTGATAAAACCGTTATGTGGGTTGGCCTGGTACTTTGCGCAGTAACCGCCATCTTCTACTTCGTTAAGCCCTACCCCATGGATTACCTGGCCGATGGCACGCTGCTGGTAGACCCGGCAAAGATGCGCATCGATTCTATGCACGGCATCGCGCTGGTTTCGGCCTACGTTGTATGCCGCTATTTCGAGCGCCGCGGCTTCAATTTCCAAGAGGAAATTCCCTTTAAGCGCCGCCTTGTTATCGGCATCGTTTCGCTCATCCCGCTTATTGCCTGGTGCATCTTCGGCCTAATGGTGCTGCCTAGCGCAATCGGCAAGGAAGCTGGCCATTTCATCGCCTTCGCCGGCATGGTGGTGTACGCCATGATACTCGTACCCAATGCTATGCGCCTGTTCAAACCCAAGAAGGCCGCCGCCTAAACGCACCGCAGAAAGGAATGCTCGCAATGCTCGCAAATCTTCGCACTAAGCACCCCATTTGGTTCGCCGTAGTCGTATTCCTTATCTTTGCCGTAACCATGCAGCTTTCATCGCTGTTTGGTTATGCCATTTTTGGAATCGCATTCATAAGCTCCCCTAACGACGCCATGGTGCAAAACCTCTCTCAGCTTTTGGGCGAGGTTGTTGCTGCTATTGTTCTCTGCTTTGTTTTGAAAGCTTCGGGGAAAGCCAACTTGCTCACCAAGAAGGGCAAGGGCTTTTTTGGCGGCTTGGGCATTGGCTTTTATGTTGTCATCTTTGCGGTGGGCATTGGCATTGCCCAGGTTTACACGATGATCGATTCGGGCGAATTCGCCTTTAACTTTGCACCAGCCTCTGCGGTTTTGATTCTTGCTATGTTTTCGGTTGGTATTGCCGAAGAGCTTGAGGCCCGCGCCCTTATTGGCAACGCCTTCTTGGAGCATTTTGGCACTACGTACAAAGGCGTTATCAAGGCCGCCTTGCTAACGGGCGTGTTCTTTGGCGCTATGCACATTACCAATGCTCTTGAAGCTCCGCTCCCAGAAACCCTAAGCCAGGTAGTGTTGTGCTTCACCGGCGGTGTTTTGTACGCAGCAATCTACTTTAGAAGCGGCAACATTTGGGCCATCGCGTTTTTGCACGGCTTAAACGACGTTGGCGCAAGCACCATCGACTGGATGATGAACGCCGGCTTGCAGGTAACTTCCACGGTTAGCTCGTTTGCGTGGACCGATGCCGTGCAGACGGTTGTGTTTGCTGCAATCGATCTGGGCGTGGCCTTCTTCCTTATGCGCAAGCAGCGCAACCCCGAGTTGCAACAGGTTTGGCAGGAAATCCCCCAGCAAAAGCAGCTGGACAAGCAAGAAGAAACCCCTGCCGCATAGGCTTGGGCGCCTCGCGGACGCTTTGCCGTAGCACCAACAGAAAGAGGCTCTTGCTGCCTAAAGCTCGCGGCGCCGATTGCGTACGCCTGCAGCATGGACCCACTTCGAAAATCTGCTGCACGGGAAAGCTGCGCAACCTACGCCGCCTATTTAACTGTCGGCGCTGCATAGGGGCCGACGCTCCACGCACCGGCCCGAACCCGCGCACATGGGAGCCGCGACCGACCCAAGCCTGCGCAAAACCAGACCGCATAGGGGCCAAACCACATCATCGCCCGGCCCAAAACCACGAAATGGCCCCTCGATGGCAAAAAACGCGCCATAAGAATTTATTTCTGCAAAGTTACGCAACAGAACTAACGCTACTGTTTCCTAACTCAACAGCTAATGCCTTTTTCTAAAACCATTTCTCTACACTTACATATAGTTTGGGGTAAAACTCTGAACTCATGACGCATTTTTTGCCAAACGACCCCCGTTTCGTGGTTTTGAGGGCTTTTGGCTGGCTACCAGCTATTTTTCTTCTGACCACGAAGCAGCAAGGCGTTCAAGAAATGCCTTTCGTTTAGCATTATCAAACGCGCCTTGTCGCAAACCGGCAGCCAGCTCATTCTGCTATCATCTAGCCAAAATTCTGTCTATAATCTTGATTAGAACAAAGATTTTCAAGGAGCAAAAATGGCCATTACGATGGGCTTAGCAGAAGCCAAAAACAATTTTTCTCGCGTCACAGCAGAAGTAAACCGCACAGGAAAGCCAGTTACCGTTCTAAAGAACAATCGCCCTTGGGTAGTTATCAATCCCGCTCCCTCATCAGAGGAAGCGGACCCAAGCATGTTAGACATCGCAGTTGATTTCATGGACGAATATGCAGACGTGTTTAAAGAGCTTGCTAAATGAGCGCACACCTGAAACCTATCGACTATGAGACCGTTTTGGCAATTCACTCAGCAGCCGTCAAAAAATTCGGTGGATTAGATGGCGTCAGGGACCTAGGGCTTCTTGAATAAGCTCTTGCGCAGCCATTTCAAACATTTGCGGGAATCGAGCTTTACCCAGAGATTGAGCAAAAAGCGGCTCGCTATGCTTTTGGAATCATCTCGAATCATCCATTTGTAGATGGAAACAAAAGGACAGCTACCGCTGTTATGGGAGTATTTCTGCGGGCCAACGGCTTCATTTTCAAGCCAAAACATAGCGATTTGCTCAAAACCATGCTTGATGTAGCAAGCGGGCAAACCGACGCAAACCAATTAGCCGAATGGATTGGTGAAGTCCTCCAGGCCGAGTAGGCCCCCATGAAACAAAAGGGCCGCGACGTATCTGTCGCGGCCCTTACATTTGCTAGTTCGTATTAGTGCGAACGATGCAGCAATTTGGCGCCCATCACAATGCAGCCAACGCCTACTGCAACGCCAGCCACAACGGCAACGCTGCCCATTGCAATAGCCATTGCGCCCGAGTGGCGCATCGTTTTCAGAGTCTTTTCCATGGCGTCCTCGCTTTCGGATTGTCCTGTTGCAAGTGTACGCTGTCGCCGCAGGGCAAGGCAACACGCCAATGTGAACCCCACCACTAAACCAGCTTTACTGGCCTTTTGCTGCCCCACGAATTCGAAGCAAAAACTTGCGCTGACCCACGAATTCGAAGCAAAACTTGCGCTACGTCACGAATCAAAGACCAATCTCGCACCGCCCCCGAAAATTCAGAACTGCCTTTTGCTGCCCGCCAACCAACGCCCAACAACACAGCAACGCCCAGCATTGCCCAACCAACGCCCACACGCCCAGCATCGCCCAACAATGAACATGTTCTGCTAAGAAT
>CAVFVF010000057.1:0-8377 GCA_963625925.1 Eggerthellaceae bacterium
GGGTAAGGCCTTGATACAGGCGAACATCAACATGTGTGCCATAACGGCCACGATACTCGCGCAGTAATGCGGGCAAATAATCGGCCTGTAAAGTGAAGATAGTACCGATATCAATAGTGCCCGAAAGGCTATTGGCATGCTCTTGAGCCACCTGAATGCCCTTATCGATAACGTCCAAGCCTTCAGAAACGTATTCGTTGAACTCGCGGCCAAATTTGGTTAGGCGTACGTTGCGGCCATGCTGCTCAAACAGCGGCACGCCCAGCTCGCCTTCAAGCTGCTTAATAGAATTGGAAAGAGCGGGCTGAGTGATAAACAGCTCTTCAGCTGCCTTCGTAAAATGCTGCACCTGGGCAAGCTTCCTGAAATACCTCAGCTGAGACAAATTCATAAACGTTCACCGCAAACTTTCGAAAAATTAATAAGGGCCTCCGTCCATTTTATAGGACGGAGGCCCTTTAGTGCCAAAGTTCTACGCGAACGTCAGCGAATACTTCCTAGTGGAGGTACTCGATGCGGCCACCATGCTTCTCGCACTCGCGAGCGATGGTGATGCGCTGTACGGTAGGAGCACCTTCCTCGAGCCACATAGCGCGGCAGTCGCGGTAAAGACGCTCGGTGGGGCCGTACGGAGAATCCTCGAAGTAGCCGTCGCCACCGAAGATCTCGAGCATTTCGTCGGATACCAGACGAACAGTGTCGATGGAGAAGAGCTTAGCGATTGCAGCCTTCTCGTCTACGAACTCGTTGTTCTGGTCGATGTCGAAGTCACGAGCGAAGTCGTAAACAACGCAGCGCAGAGCATGGATCATCATCTGCATGTTGGCGATCTTCATCTTGATAGCCTGACGCTTGATGATCGGCTTGCCGAAGGTTACACGGTCAGCAGCGCGCTTGAGGGAGATCTCGAGCATGCGCTGAGCCATACCGAGGTTGGAGCATGCGATGTGCGTACGAGAAACGCTCAGGGAGTGGATAGCTACCTCCATGCCCTGGCCCTCTTCGCCGAGCAGGTGCTTGGGCTCAAGCTTAACGTTGGTGAACTTGAGGCCAGCATGACCAGCACCCTTGCAGCCCATCATGTGGGGCATGGGGATGATCTCGAAGCCAGGAGCATCGTTGGGAACGATGAATGCGGAAAGACGGGAGTCCTTGTCGCTTTCCTGGTCGGTTACAGCGATTACGTAGGTGTAATCGGAGCAGTCAGTGTGAGAAATGAGCCACTTCTCGCCGTTCAGGATATAGGAACCGTCAGCCTGCTTCTCTGCGGTGGTGTGCAGGTCAGCGCCGGTGCCGCCAGTCTGCTCGGTGATAGCGAAGTTGCAGTAGACAGTCTTGTCCTGGAACTTCGTCATGAGCTCGTCTTTCATTTCCTTGGTACCGTAGTCCTCAAGGATGCGCCAGTTCATGTCAGCGGCGTGATGGAGATGCATACGCATTCCGCCAGGGCCACGAGAGAACTCTTCCTGAACCTTCAGGATCTCGAGCTCGTTGAGGTTCCATCCACCGTACTCTTCGGGAAGATAGAAACGATAGAGGTCGTTCTCCTTGGCGAGTTCATAGAACTTCTCCGGGAACGTGTTGGTTACCTCGATCTCCTTCTGCATTTCGTCGAACGGGCCTTCTGCCAGCTCGCGAATCTGCTTGAGATATGCCTGGAACTGTTCATCCGTAATAGTTGCTTTAGGATTCATTGGTCCCCCTAACCTTCTCTCGGTTACCTTCAAGCGTTATTGCTTGCTTGCCTTTATTTTACGGTGAACAGGTTCAAATTCTAATTCCTAAGGATATTGATTTTTCTCAAAAGCTATAAGCCGCATGAATAGCTTCGCGTAATCGCCCCTGTTCCCTATTGTTTGTCAAGCAAAATGCCATTCATTTTGCAAACATTTAGAACATGTTTCACGAATTCCTAGAGAATAAAAAAGGAACGCCCCTTAGCGGAGCGTCCCTTGTGCGCGTTATTTCGCTTGCTGCTTATTTAGCAGGAGCAACGGGTGCGCGGTCCTCTTCAGGCTCGATGTCGTCGCCCAGACGAATGCCACCCTCAGCCTTCAGGCGAGCGATGGTAGCGTCGTCAGCGCCAACCTTCTTGAGGTACTCAGCGGTGTCGCCACCCAGTACGGAAACCTCTTCGAAGTCGGCAATGTTCACCGGAATGGTGGACAGGTGATGCGGCAGACCGGTCTGAAGAACGCGGCCAACACGGGGGAAGTCAACCCATGCAAGAGCCTCGGGGTTCTCGCGGGTGATCTGCTCTACAGCCTCAGACTTGCTGTTCACCTTAGCGATGCAGAAGTCCTTGTCCTCGAGCCATTCCATCCACTCTGCCAGTGGCTTGGACTTGATAACGTCCTCTACAACCTTGAAGGACTCAGGAGCCTCCCAGCGGCGCTTCAAACCGTCGCCCTTGATTTCGGGGTGACCGATTGCGTCGCAGAAGGGCTGCCAGAACTTGCCCTCAACCATGCCGAGTGCGAGCTTGCCGCCGTCAGCGGTTTCATACACGTTGTAAGCAACGGAAGGATACTCGAGGTCGTCACGCTTGCATTCGCCGTCGTTGAAGCACCAACGAGCGTCGAGCAGGGAGTTCCACCATACGAAGCAGTCGAACATGGAGGTATCGATGTAGGTACCCTTGCCGGTCTGCTCGCGAGCGTACAGAGCAGCCAGGATAGCCTGACCTGCAACCATGCCAGAGGAAAGGTCGCACAGGTGCAGCGGAGAGGTACCGCCGTGGTTTACGGACAGGTAGCCGCTGGTGGCCTGCATGTTCAGGTCATGCTGAGCCTTCTTGGAGCGAGGATCGTCTGCGCCGTAACCAGAAATGGAGCAGTAGATGATCTTCGGGTTGATGGCGTTGATGGTTTCATAGTCGATACCAAGCTTCTTGGTAACGCCAGGACGGAAGGACTCAACGATAACGTCAGCTTCCTTAGCCATCTTCTTGAACCAATCAACAACTTCCTCGTTCTTGAGGTTCAGGGAAACAGACTTCTTGTTACGACCCAGAGCGGTTACGTAATAAGAAATGCCATGGCCCTTGGTGGGGTAGTCGTGACGCATGAAGTCGCCAAGACCGGTGTCCTCGCACTTGATAACGGTTGCGCCCAGGTCAGCGAGAACCTGAGTTGCATAACCACCGGGGAGGTAGCGCGAGAAGTCGAGTACCGTCAGGCCAGAAAAGGGGGTGTTAGCACGTGCCATGTTTTGATTCCTTTCTTAGTCCCTCTTGGAGTTGGGGCCGTAGCTGGGCTCCAGAACAGATGCGGGCAGCGGGTCGCCGGTGTAGCACATTACTGCGCCTTCCTCGACCAGCTTATCTACGGTTGCGTCGTCGTAACCGTACTCGTTGAGGATCTTGCGGGTGTCGTAGCCAGTGGGGCGAGAGCGCTTGAGCACCGGATCGCCGATGGATGCCAGACGGAACGGCATGGTGGTTACAACGTAATCCTGCTCCTCGCCATAGGGGCTGGAGGGACCCTGCTTCTCGTACTTGATGTAACGGAGCTGGTCGTTTGCGAATGCCTCTTCGTCAGACAGAACGTCGGTAACGGTCTGGATCTTCTCGAACGGAATGTCGTTCTCGCGGAAGCGCTTTTCGAGCTCTGCGAAGGGGAACTTCTTGCATGCCTGATGCATCTCAGCTACAACCTCAACATACTTGCCGTTGTCGGCCAGAGCCTCGAGGGTGTTGTACTGCTCTTCGGTGAAGTACTTGGGATCCATTTCCAGGGTCTCAAATACGAGCTGGCAGTACTTGTTGTAGTTACCGAAGCACATGAGGAACCAGATGCCGTCGGAAGATACATAAGAGTTGTTGGTGGGGCACTTGGCCTCCATGCGGTCCTTCGGGTAGTCGCAACCCTGCTGCTGAGCGATCAGAGCAGAGGTCATGCCCCAGGTGCCTACATGGTACAGAGAGCCGGTAACCTTATCGCCCTGGCCGGTGCGAAGTGCGCCAGCGTAAGCGCCCAGGATACCTGCAGTAAGTGCGCAGCCGGTGTTCCAGTCGCCGAAAGCGATGGGAGAGTTGCCGGGCTCGTAGGAAGCGTTGTTCTGAGGAATAGCGCTTACGAAGCCGGAGCGTGCTGCGAATGCAGTTGCGTCGAAGCCCTTAGCGTCCTTCATGGGACCGAACTCGCCATAGCCGCGGTTCTGAGCCCATACCAGACGGGGGAACTTCTCGTGCAGGGTCTCGTAGTCGAGGCCGAGGCGCTTCAGAGCGCCAGAACGCAGAGAGGTCAGGAAGATGTCAGCGGTCTCCAGAAGGTGATACATAACCTTCAGACCCTCTTCGTTCTTGCAGTTGATTGCAGTCCATTCCTTGTTAAAGGAACCGCAGTCGTAAGCTACGTCGTCAAACTCGGTACGGAAAGACATGCCCCAAGCCATACCCTGGGTGCGCTGCTCGTCACCGGTGAAGGGCTCTACCTTGATTACGGTTGCGCCCATTTCAGCCAGAGCACGACCAGCAGCCGGACCTGCAGCATACTGAGTAAGCTCGACTACCTTAACGCCTTGCAAACCTGCCATAAGATATCTCCTTAGGTTTGAATTGATACTTGCGTTCAAGCTTTGGCTTGAACAAGAAAAGGGTGCCGGCACCGATGGTGTCAGCACCCTTCATAGTTAACTCGCTTGCGCGTTTACGCAGCTTGTTGGTAAGCCGTTACGGCTTGAGGATAACGCGGAGACCCTCGCCAGACTCGATGAACTCCATGCCCTTGCGCCAATCGGCCAGAGGAAGCTCCATGTTGGAGATCAGGGAGATGTCCAGGCCGTTTGCGAGCAGGCTCAGAGCCTGACGCCAATGCTTGCGCTCGTAAGCACGGTTGCCGATGATGCTGATCTGACGCATTGCGATCGGGGTCATCGGGATAGAAGAGGGCTTTGCAGGCAGACCGGTGATGCCGATGCGGCCACCCTTGGCTACCATTTCTACAGCCTGCTCAACTACGGTCCAGTGACCAGCAGCGTCGAAGATGCACTCGGGGCCCTTGCCGCCGGTGAGTTCCTTAACCTTCTCAACTACGTCGCACTCAGAGCCGTTAACGGTGATTGCGCCGAGCTGTTCTGCTACCTTGAAGCGCTTTGCGTCAGCGTCGAGGCCGGTAACGATAACCTTGCGGATACCGCGAGCCTGCTTGAGCAGAGCAACCATGAGCAGACCGATAGCGCCAGGGCCGATAACTACGGCAGTTTCGCCGATCTGGGGGTTAACGCGCTCAACAGCGTTCATTGCAACACAGAGAGGCTCGAGGAGAGCGCCCTGGGTGAAGGTTACATCGTCGGGCATAGGAATGACGTTGGTGCCACGGATTGCCATGTACTTGGCGAATGCGCCGGGCAGGTCGGTGCCGTAGAACGGACGGTTGTCGCAGATGTTAACTTCACCGCGGTCGCAGTACTCGCAGGTGTTGTCGAAAAGAACGGGGTTAGCGGTAACGCGCATGCCTACCTTGAGGTTCTTAGGAGCGTTGGGGCCAACCTCAGCGATAACGCCAGAGAACTCATGACCGAATACAGCAGGATACTGAATGTCGTAGGAAGCTGCGATTGCAGGGTTCCAGCGATACAGGGAGTGGTCGGTGCCGCAAATGCCGCAAGCCTTGATCTCCATCAGTACTTCGTCATCCTTGATTTGGGGGATTTCGAAGTCCTCAACATACTGCATTGCATCGGGCTCAGCAGCGGTCTTGATAAGAGCGTTCATCTTACCTTCCATGAATACTTCCTTTCTGAGAACTTAGTAGAACGAAAACGGGCGGCCTTGCCTTGCGGCTTTAGGCCGCCCGCTCAAAAAGTCGAGTTACTGGATAGACCAGCCACCGTCGAGAACCAGGGTCTGGCCGGTGGTGTACTCGGTTACAGGCAGTACGAGGTGCAGAATTGCGGAAGCCATCTCGTCCAGGGTGCCGGTGTAGTTCGGCAGGGGCGTGCGGCTCTTAACGTAAGCTTCCTGCTGAGGCTGCTCTTCGAATACCTTGGCAACCATGGGAGTGTAAACATAGCCAGGAGCGATGCCGTTAACCAGGATCTGCTTCTTAGCGAAGTCAACTGCCAGAGCGCGAACCATGCCCATAACGCCAGCCTTAGCGGTGCAGTAAGGAGCAATGTTCTCCATAGCGTTGATGCCGCGAGCGGATGCTACAACAACCATCTTGCCGTGTACGCCCTTAGCCTCCATTGCGCGAGCAACAGAAGTCATAAGGAAGAAGTTGCCCTTCAGGTTGATGCTGAACAGCTTGTCCCACTGCTCAGGCTGAACGTCTACAGCGTTCATACGGGGAAGAGCAATACCAGCGGAGGAAACGAGAATGTCGATCTGGCCGTAGTTCTCTTCAGCGACCTTGATTACATTGTCGATGGATTCCTGGCTGGTTACGTCGCAAGCAACGCCAACAGCGTTAGCACCTTCGGCCTTCAGAGCCTCAGCAACTTCAAGGCAGCCGGCCTCGGGAACGCCAGCGATTACCATGTTTGCGCCTGCTGCAGCAATAGCCTCAGCAGCTGCCTTACCGATGCCGGAGTTGCCGCCTACGACGACAGCGCACTTACCTGCGAGATGCTCCTGCGGCTGCTTTGCGAACCAATTCTTGGACATAAAAACCCTCCTCTTGATGGGTCAAGGAAGCCATTCCTCTTTTCAGCTTCCCTGAATTACCGGATTTCAATTAGCTCCGTTTCCGAAGCCGCAACTATGTTCGCCCAGATTGATGGAGGGGTCTAATTGCCTGACGATGGAATTTGATAGGAAGAGAGAATTATATATAACACGTTCTATCAATTCATAGGAATCAATAGAACACGTTCTATTGATTGCGCTGTTTTTCCCCATATTTTGCCTGATTAATAGGTTAGAACCAGTTCATTCATTCATATCTTATTGATATATGAACATGTTCACGATTTAAAGAAGCGAAGAACTATTCAAACCCGTTACAGTTGGCCCTCGAATCATTCACGCGCGCCAAATAAATGGCCACAGACCCACTTAGAGGCAGACCCTAACCACGTGGTTCGTGCTTATGCAATTCAATATTTAAGCGCAATTCGCAAAAGTAGGGCGACCTGCCCAAGCCCACACAAAAGAACCCCCGCAAAAGCAGGGCTCAATTCATACCTATATGGTCGCCCGCCCAACCTCATACAAAAAAGAGCCCCGCAAAAGCAGGGCTCGAAACATACCTATATATATGTAAGGCTTGGGTTAGTCTTCCTTGGTGGCGTTCATGTAATACTCCTCCAGCGGAACAACGCCGGCGGGGAACTTGATATGCCTTTGGGTGAACTTAATAAACTCTTCCACCAAATGCGAATGGAACGACTTCTTGTTGTAGCCCAGGTAAATAATATGGAACGGCTCCTGAAGCTCCTCGATAGGAAGCGTTACCAAATTCTCAAGCGAAAGGTCGTCGAGCGTTTCGAGGATTACCGCTACAGTTTTACGGTCAGATGCGACCAAAGTTGCAGCACTGATTTCATCGTTGAAGCCCTGCACTACATCAAGATCGTACTTTTTGAAAAAGCCATCAAAGATAGTGTTGGCATAGCTCTGAGAACGATACGAAGTAAGAGTAATTCCCTTTAAATCGTTGAGCGAAATCATTTCGCGGTTTGCCAGCTCGTTGTGAGAGTTAACAGCCAAAACGCAATTCTGTGAAAACTGAGGTACGAACTCAATATCGTCGTAGCCTGGCAACTTACCGCAGAATACAACGTCAAATTTGCCGTCATTTAAGCCTTTCAGGCATTCATAGGTAGTGCCCTGATAAATGTCAAATACAACGTCATCACCAAAGGCACCTTTGAAGGTGCTGAGCAAACGCGGCAAATAGTTGCGCTGAATGCTGATCACCGTGCCGATGCGAATACGACCGCTCAGGCCGGAATTATAAGCGCGCATGATTTCAACCGCCTTATCAATCTCATCAAGAGCAAGGCAAATATGCTTGTTAAATTCTTCGCCGTATTCGGTAAGGCGAACGTTGCGACCTACGCGCTCAAAGAAAGGAACACCGATTTCCTTTTCGAGATTCTTAATAGAGTTGGAAAGAGAAGGCTGAGTGATGTAGAGACTTTCGGCCGCCTTGCCGTAATGTTCGAATTTGGCCAAGGTTCGAAAGTAGTACAACTGCGCTAAATTCATATCGCCCTCATTCATATATAGATGGAACTTCCCCTGTGGGGGCAGAAGAAGCTGAGCTCATGGGTTAATGGCTTGAAGGCATTTTAGCAGAATTCCATAGCGTGAGTGAATGAATCGTCAATTAGCACATAAGTAGTGTTATTGCTGCAATAAATAACACCCGAATAACCAGCAAAAACAGTAATAAAAAATAAAGTGCCGCAAACCGCTGAGGGCGAAAATTGA
>CAVFVF010000058.1:0-8203 GCA_963625925.1 Eggerthellaceae bacterium
GTACAAAGCAACCCCGGCCAGCATTGCCGCTTGGCCGTTCAAAGTTGAGGAGGCATAAATGAATACGCTGGTAGCAGTGGCTATTGCTCCCTTTGGCGTGGGCGATGAGCTGGCCCCCGAAGTGGCTGAGGTGGTTAAAGTGATCCGCGAATCGGGCTTGCCCAACCATACCTATTCCATGTTCACCGAAATTGAAGGCGAATGGGACGAAGTTATGCGCGTGGTGAAAGACGCCACTATGGTGCTGGCCGATAAAGGCATTCGCACCGAAGTGGTGCTGAAGGCAGACGTGCGCCCGGGCCGCACTGGCATGATGCAACGCAAAGTTGCCGCTGTGGACGAAATTCTGGAAGGGGAGCGCAATGCGCAATAAATTGGATATTTCTGCCTACCTGGTAATTGGCCCCGAAAACACGCTGGGCCGCCCCGTTGCCCAGGTTGTTAAGCAGGCCATCAGCGCTGGCTTTACCTGCGTGCAGATCCGCTCTAAGGAATGCAGCGCCCGCGATTTGATTCGTTATACGGCTGAAGCTGCCCAGATTATTGCCGAAGCTGGCAAAAGCGAAGAAGTGGCCTTGCTGGTAGACGATCGTTTGGATGTAGTGCTTGCTGCGCGTGAGCAGGGTGTGAAGGTTGATGGCATCCACGTGGGCCAAACCGACATTCCGGTAGAGGTGTGCCGCAAGCTGTTGGGGCCCGATGCCATTGTTGGCCTTTCGGCCCGCGCCGATGAAATGCTGGAATACGTTAAAACTGCCGATATGAGTTTGGTGGACTATCTGGGAGTTGGCCCCTTGCATGAAACGCCCACCAAAACCGATTGCGGTTTGGCGGCCGATGGCACCATCATCACCAAGAGCATCGACGACTTGAAGGAATTGGCCCAGGCCAGCCCCGTGCCAATTGTGGTGGGCGGCGGCGTTAAGCTTGCCGACATTCCGCTGGTGAAGAGCACCGGCGTAGACGGCTTCTTTGTGGTTTCTGCTGTATGCGGTGCCACCGACCCAGAAGCTGCGGCACGCGAATTGGTTGAGGCTTGGAGGGGCTAGGGTACTGTTCGGAATAGCCTACACGGCTGTTCCGAACAAGCGAGCAGGGTAGCGGGTGGCTTGAGCAGCAGTACGGAGCCCCGCGGGAGATGCCCAGTAGAAGGGCAGCGGGTAGTTTGGGCGGGCGTACCTCGCCTCATCGCGCTCGCAAAAACCGAGCGCGCACCACGTTGCCCTAACCCTTATACTGGGAAACCATGATCGGAACTATCGTAAATACCTGCTGCATTGTTTTAGGCAGCGTTGTGGGCAGCGTTGCCAAGAAGGGCCTAAAGCCCAAGTACCAGGAAGCAATCTTCGTGGCGCTTGGTATCGCCACGGTTGGCATGGGCTTAAATGCGGTGGTTCAGAACATGCCCAACAGCCAATACCCCGTGCTATTTATTGTGAGCATGGCCATTGGCGCTGTTGTGGGCACGGCTCTCGATTTGGAAGGCCGCTTCAAGCGCGCAGTTAACAAGCGCTCCAAAAAACCAGCGGCTGCAGAAGGGCAGCAGGGCGAAGAGCCTTCGGTGGACTTTGCCAAGGGGCTTTCTACCGCCATCATGCTGTTTTGCGTGGGAACGCTTTCCATTTTGGGCCCTATCAACTCTGCCCTCTATGGCGATGAAACCTACCTTTTAACCAACGCCACGCTCGACCTGGTTTCTTCCATGGTGTTCGGCGCTACTTTTGGTGTGGGCATTGCCTTTGCTGCGGTGGTGCTGTTTTGCTGGCAGGGCGCCATCTACTTGTTGGCCAACCTGCTTGCCCCGCTTATGGGCGAAGGCCTTATGTGCGAGGTGGCCATTATCGGCGGCCTTCTGATTTTGGCCAGCGGCATCAACCTTCTAAAGCTGAAGGAAATTAGCACCATGAATTTGCTGCCCGCGCTGTTTGTGCCGCCTATTTGGTTTGCGCTGTTAAGCGTTACCGGCGGCTTTTGGGGCCTGATGTAGCGCTATTACAGCTGATCGGTGTCTAACCAGATGGTGAAGGGGCCGTTGTTGGTTAGCTGCACGTCCATCATTTCGCCAAACCATCCGGTTTGCAGCTGCACCCCGTCCTCGCGCACTAGCTGGGCGAAGTATTTGTACAAACGGTTGGCCTCATCGGGCGCGGCGCCCTTGGTAAACGATGGGCGGTTGCCCTTCTTGCAATCGGCATAAAGCGTGAACTGCGAAACCAAAAGCACGCTTCCGCCCACGTCTTTGAGCGATAAGTTGGTTTTGCCGTTTTCATCTTCGAAGATGCGTAGCTTGCTGGTTTTGCTCCACAGTTTTTGCGCGGTTTGCTCGGAATCTTTTGGGCCCACGCCCAAAAGAATGCAAAAGCCTTGGCCGATAGAATGCGCGGGCTGCCCTTCGGTGGCAACGCTTGCTTGGGTTACTCGTTGGATAAGGGCGCGCATGGGGCATTCCTTTCGTTTGGGTTTGTTGCGGCAAGGGCTGGGCACAGCACCGAATGCGAATTTGGCGGTGGCTGGCAAAGCCGGGTTTAAAGCCAAGTTCGCTTCGGCAAGGCCGGGGGCAACGCCGAATGCAAATTTGCAAGACGCTTGGCCCAAAGCCGGCATCGCAGTGCTTTGCGCCCATCATAACGCCTTTGCTGCCGCGCCTGCCCCAAGTTGCATTTGGTGTGCGAAACACGGCCGACATACGGTGCGTATAGTATGATGAACCGCGTAAAACGAACCGCTGGGCGCACAAGGCGCCCTGAGTGATGAAGGAGAATTCCGTGGCCAACGTCAACGAGAACTATGCAAAGCTTCCTGGTAGCTATCTGTTTTCTGAAATTGCCCGTCGCACTGGCGAATACACCGCAGCGCACCCCGAGGCAAAGATGATCAAGATGGGTATTGGCGACGTAACCCGCCCGCTGGTACCTGCCGTTATCGAAGCTATGCACAAAGCGGTAGACGACATGGCCACCGCCGAAAACTTCCATGGCTACGGCCCTGAACAGGGTTACGACTTTTTGCGTTCCGCCATCGCCGAAAACGATTTTCGTGCCCGCGGCGTGCAGATTGAAGACGACGAAATCTTTGTTTCCGATGGCGCCAAGAGCGACTGCGGCAACATCGGCGACATCCTTTCGGTAAATAACGTGGTTGCCGTGTGCGACCCGGTTTACCCCGTGTACGTTGACACCAACGCTATGGCTGGCCGCGCAGGCGAATACGATGAAGAGGCTCAGGGTTGGACCAACATCATCTACATGCCCACCACCGCCGAAAACGGCTTTGCTCCCGCGCTGCCCGAAAAGGTTGCTGACGTAATTTACCTGTGCAGCCCCAACAACCCCACTGGCACGGTGCTCAATGCCCAGCAGCTTAAGGTTTGGGTCGATTACGCAAATGAGCACGGCTCCATCATCATGTTCGATGCTGCCTACGAGCGCTTCATCGCCGAAGAAAACGTGCCGCACTCCATTTACGAAGTTGAAGGTGCTGAAACCTGCGCAATCGAGTTCCGTTCCTTCTCTAAAACCGCGGGCTTCACCGGCGCTCGCTGCGGCTACACCGTGGTACCCAAGGCGCTCGTGCGCAACGGCCAGAGCCTGAACGCCATGTGGAACCGCCGTCAAACCACCAAGTTCAACGGCGCTTCCTACATTATTCAGCGCGGCGCTGCTGCCATCTACACCGAAGAAGGTCGCAAGCAGGTTGAAGAAACGCTCGATTACTATCGCAACAACGCCCGCGTTATCAAGGAAGGCCTTGAGCGCGCCGGCTTTGAGGTATTCGGCGCTGTGAACAGCCCGTATGTTTGGTGCAAGGCTCCCAACGGCATGGGTTCGTGGGATTTGTTTACCCTGCTGCTTGAAAAGGCCAACGTAATCACCACGCCCGGTGCCGGCTTTGGTCCTTCGGGCGAAGGCTACATTCGCCTTTCTGCCTTTGGCGATGCTGCTGCAACCAAGGAAGGCGTAGAGCGCATCGAGGCTCTGTTTGCCGAATAGGGCGCAATGCACGCCGTTGGTATGGCGCCGCCTAGGCCGGTTCAATATGCATAGGCCTTGGCTTTGCGGCTATAGGCAGCATGCCGGTAATTGAAATTTGAAACCCCAGGAATCTGGGCCGAACTGTTCTTGCTGATGCAAGAAACGGAAATAGGCTCGATTACCTGGGGTTTTGCTTGCTCGGCCAAGACAACCTTTAAGGTGAAGCGGATTTTTGGCAGGGCGATGAGCATCCTGCAATTGATAGATTGCCTTTCTTTATAAGTTTTCCCCAATCTTATATTGAGTTTAGGTATTTCACACTTATAAGGACTTTCCCGTAAATTAGTGTTCAGGGAAATTGAACGTGTTCAAATAATACGTTTTCCGTATTGGAAGGGGATACTAATGGCAAGTTTCTTTAAGGAGATTGATCCGACGCAGTTTAAGCGTTATTGGCTGGACGTTAAGTTTGGTCCCGATCCGCGTCAGAGCATGGATATCTGGCTGCCCGATGAGGGCGATGGCCCGTTCCCGCTCATCGTCTTTGTGCATGGCGGCGGCTGGGTTGGCGGCGACAAGCGCGAAAACACCATGCCCGGCGCATTCAAGGTAATGAGTCAGGGTTACGCTTTGGCTGCTATCAACTACCGCATCGCACCCGATGTTGTGTGGCCTGCTCCTTTGGAAGATGTTCGCGCTGGTATTCGCTACCTGCGTGCTCATGCCGCTGAATACAATCTGAAGACCGATAAGATTGCCGCTTGGGGCAATTCTGCTGGTGCTCACATCCTTAACATGGTTGCAGCGCTTGGTGGCCGTCCCATCATGAAGGGCAAGGAGCTGGGTAACCCCGAGGTTGACGATTCCTTGCAGTGCCTTATCAGCCTGTATGGCCCTTCCGACATGTATCAGGTAGACCTGTGCAACCGCCTTACCGAAGCTGACGTGGTTAACGCTACCGGTGGCACCGAAGTTGCCAACGACCAGGGCGAGGGCATGGTGTTCCCGCACAACCTCATTATGGGCTTCAAGTGCTCCCGCAATGCCGCTGCAGCAAGCTTTGGCAGCCCAGTTAACTTCGTAACGCCCGAATTCCCGCCGGCATACCTTATGCATGGCATCAGCGACCCGGTTGTTCCGTATACCCAGTCGGTATCATTCCGTAACAAGATCAACGAAACCTGCCACGACAACAACCGTTGCAAGTTGAAGCTGTTTGAAGGCGCAACCCATGGCGACCCCTGCATGAAAACCAACGAAGTTGTAGACGATATCCTCGACTTCATCGATGCAGCCATTTGGGAAGGCCCCCACGAGCGCACTCCGTTGCCTGGAGAAATCGCAGTTCGCGATGCTGAAGGCGGCAAGGGCGACGACTTCGAGAACTAGCTTTCAGTTATACTGGCGCAGGCGGCGTGGTGCTGCCTGCGTCTTTTTGTCCCCAACCCCCAAGGAAAGCGAAGAGGAGATATGAGCATTTCAAAAGCGGAAAACGAACTAGTTGAAAAAGGGTTTGTAAGCTACTTGCCTGTGATTGTTGCACTGTGCTTGGTGTGCGGCATTTGCGGCGCCATGCTTACGGGCGCGCCGGGCATTTTCTATCCGGTAATTTCTGCCGACCTGGGCGTGCAGACTGCCGAAATCAGCGCCTGGATGGCTTTGTGCCTTATTTCTTGCGCACTGCTTTCGCCGGTATGTGGCCGCCTGGTTGAAAAGGTGGACATGCGCATCCTTATTGTTGTTGCCGCAATCGTTGAAGCTGCCGGATTTGCGGGCTTCTCTGTTTCCACTGCTCCTTGGATGTTTTGGGTTATCGGCATCGTCATGGGCTTCCCGGCCGTAGTTGTTTTGGGCATGGCCACGGCCACGCTCATCAATGGCTGGTTCAAGCGCTTTGTGGGCATGATCATCGGCGTTTGCACCGCATTTGCCGGCATTGGTGGCGCCATTTGGCTTATGGTTGGCCAGATGATCATCGATACCGAAGGTTGGCGCGCTGCTTACCTGGTGTTTGCCGCCATTATCGTTGTGGTGATTGTTCCCGTTACGCTGCTGTGCGTACGCACCAGCCCCTCTAGCCGTGGCTTGCTGCCTTTTGGCACTGCTTGGTCGCTAGAAAAGGCTCAGGGCAATGCTGAAGCTGCAGAGCCTAAGAGCGTCGATCCTTCCACGGGTACCAAGAGCCTGCCGTTTTTGATGGTTATCATCTTCTGCTTCTTGGTAAGCATGGTTTGCATGATGAACGGTTACTTCCCCAAGTACGTTAACTGGGTAAACGAGCAGGCCGCTGCAGGTGCTGCAACTTCTGCCTTCATCACCGGTGCAATGCTTGCTTCCATCTGCCAGGTTGGCGCTGCTGCAGGCAAGATCGGCCTGGGTGCGTTCTCCGACTTTTCGGTTGGCACAGCTGTTGCGGTGCTTTCCGGCGCAGGCGCGCTTGGCACGGCTCTTATCTGGCTGTTCCCCTCTTCGGTGCTTATGCCCGTTGGTGGTTTTATCTTCGGCTTCTTTGTAGCTGGCGTACTGGTGCTTTCGCCCATGCTCATTCGTTGCGTGTTTGGTGAAGGCCGTCATTACCCGGTGTTCTTTGGCCGTGTAAACATGTTTATCCAGTTTGGTGGCGCAGCAGGCAACCTGGTATGGCCGCTTCTGGCCGACAACTGCGGTGGCTTCAACGCAGTGTTTGGCGTGGCGCTGGTTTGCATCGTTGTGGTGCTGCTGGCTGGCTTGGCGGCTTATCGCATGCGCGACGCTCTGCCCCGCAGCTAAGCGCAAATGCGTGACGCTCTGCCCCGTAGCTGAGCGCAAAATTCCATAAATGAATAAGGCCCGTATCGTTGTTTGCGATGCGGGCCTTTTGTTGTTTGCTGGTTGAATTGATTCGGCCTAGTTTCTGCCTTCTGCACAGTCCTGCAGGTAGTTGATAAAGGCCCAGGTGCTCTCGGAAGGCTCCTGATGTTCGGGCACGCGGGCATATAGGTATCGGTAGCGGTGCACGTCTTCAGGCTCATGCATAGCAAAATCGTAGGCTTCCTGCATGTTCCACAGCCAAGCAAACTCGCCGCCTAAGCAGCAGCCAATGCCGTGCGAAACCAGGCTGATTGCCTCGTGGAAAATCTGCGTTTCCATAGCGATTTTTGGCGTGAAACCTGCTTCGCGGCACATCGCTTCCGAAAGGGTGCGCATTTCGGAAGGGTTGGTGAAAATGAAGGGATCGTCTTTCACATCGGCAAGCTTCACGTGCTTTTTGTTTGCCAAAGGGTGCTTGGGCGGCAGGCACAGTAGGATGCGCTCGCGGCCGAGCGGTATTACGTTGTCGCTTTCAAGCTGAACGGCCGACCCGACAAGCTCCATGTCGAGCGGACGGTTGGCAAACTGGTCGGAAGTGGGGTAGCCCATGCTAATGGAAATGTCGTCGTACTTCTTATAGAAGCCGGCAAGCAAGGCGCCGATGTTGCCCACGGGAATGTTCATGCCGCAGCACACGGTTTTCTTTTGCTTGTCAGCGCCGTCTTGGATGGTTCGCTTGGCGTCATCCAAGATGGCAAAGGCGGTGTGGGCTTGTTTGGCCAGGTAGCGGCCGTTTTCGTTGATTACCAGCTTTTTGCCTACGCGGTCGAACAGCTGGTGGCCAATTTCCTTTTCTAGGTTGCGAAGGGCACTGGAAAGCGCAGGCTGCGAAATGTGCAGCACTTCGGCTGCTTCCGACATGTTTTCGCACGATGCGATGGCCAGGAAGTAATGTAGTTGCCTAGACTCCATTGGTCCCCCTTATAAAATTCGAAACCGAATATTCGTGTTCCGATTTAATCCCTTTATTGATTTTACCTTGTTTGGGAGGTTCAAAAACAGCGGGCGATGATTGCAATTTCGTTATAACGTATACGTTTTGCGTACCCATTGAAGCTGATGGGGAAAGTGTCCGTTGGGTTGGATATACTGGACTGGCTTGGTTTGCGTATTGCAGACCGGGCAAAACCGACAGTTCGAAAACCTCCTGTCGTTAAACAAAACTAGGTAAAGGATTTAGGCATTGTGGCATTGCTGCGGCGCTCGGGTGGGCATTGCGGCGCTCGTGTTGCTGCAAGCGCTGCGGCGCGCGGATGGGCTGCGGCATTGCTGCGGCGCTCGGGTGGGCTTTGCGGCGCTTGGGTGTTGCGGGGTTCCCGTTGCGTGTTGCCGCGCAGCGAATCGGCGCGCCTGCGGGTTGCCCGTTCGCCTGCTTGCGGGGC
>CAVFVF010000059.1:0-7989 GCA_963625925.1 Eggerthellaceae bacterium
CGGCCGTCCAGCTGGTGCTGCTTGCGGTTTGCACGTTGCTGGTTGCAGTTAGCGTGGCCTTCGCACCGTCACTGGCTTTCCATTCCTGCTGGTTGATGGCGTAGGCCACAATGGCATTCTGGATGCCACAGATGCTAGGCGGCAAACTGGCGTTGTCGCTCGCGATGGTGAAGCTGGCGGCCTTGGCGTCCAGCTGCGCCTGAATGCGATCGGCATACGCCTGCGCCCACGTGGCCGCCTGGCCGTTGCGTACGAAGTAGTTGTTGCTCAGATCAGTGCTGCGATAGCCATAGCCATCGGTCTGATACGTCTTGGCATGGTCGCTGTGGGCCACGGCCATCAGCTCGTCGGTAAGGCCGAAGTACAAATGCGTGGCGTCAAAGCCGTACGACTTGGTGTTGCTGCCGTCATCATCGTCCCAGTTCACGTCCACCTGGCACCACTTGCCGTCAACCTTCACGGCGTTCCAGGTGTGGCCGTTGCCCTCCATGCGGGAGTTCTCGATCCCCGCCTTGGTGAGCAGCTTCTGGTAGATGCGCTGGAAGCTTTCGCAGGTGCCCTTCCCGCGTGTGAGGCCGCTCTCGGCGCTGCAGTAGTTCAGGCTGTAGTCGTAGTCCAGCTGCTTCAGCTCCCAATCGTGCAGCCACAGAGCCAGATCGTATTCTGGGCTCGTGGAGCCGGCGGTTGCGGCCTTTGCCTGCGCCACGGCGTTGGCCACGATGGTGCTTACAGCCGGGTGGCTAGCGTCGTTGATGGTCACCTCCACCTGCGCGCGGAGCCAGGTGATGCTGTTGGTGGTGTCCATGAAGTAGAAGTAGAACTTGTACGTGCCCGTAGCCGTGAACTGGAAGCTGAAGTCATATCCGTCAGCGCCAAGGGTCTTATACGCGTTCGCTCCGCTCCACTGGGGGCGGCTGGGGTCGCAGACACTCTCATTGCTACCGTCGGGGTCGTAGTAGGTGGGCGCGTCCATGCGGGCCTTCGCCGCGCTGCTGCCGCCCGTCTGCGTCACGTGGAGAACGGTGTCTTCGCCCGCAACGGGGTCGTTCCATTCAACAGTGAAGGTGACGCCGTTCTGAGTGGCAGTGGCGCTGTGGGCGTAGGTGGCAGCCGTTGCTTTGGGCGTTTCAGCGCCCTCCGTTCCGCCCGTGGACCCTACACCATCAGTAGAAGTAGTAGGACCTAAAGCCCCAGAATCGCCTGCGCTGCCGGAAGCTGCAGCCGGGCCATTGTAGGTGGCGTAGGTCCGGTTGGCATAATCGGTGGCGGGCGTAGTGTAGGCAGCTTCCCAGCCGTAATGGCCTAAGCTGTTCGTCATAGTGGAGTCGGCGCGCAGGAAGTAGCTGTGGCTCACATCGGCACTGAAGCCCCGGTCGGGCGTCGGGTCGTCCCAAGTGGCGTCAACGTGGTACCAGTTTCCGTCGTCCATCTGCACCATGTTCCAGGCGTGGTTCATTTCTGTGCTCATAACCAGAACGGCAGAAAGCCCAGCGCGTTTCAGCAGTAGCTTGTAAGCCAAGGAATAACCCTGGCACACGCAGCTGCCCTTCACCAAGGCGCCATATGCACTGTAGCTAGTAGTGTCGGCGGGACTAGTGTCGCTTGCCATGTCGGTGTCGTAGGCGCAATTGCGCACCAGGTAGTCGTGCAGGGCCTGCACCGCTTCGAACTGCGACATGTTGTCGAAATCAACCCAGCTCAGAGCCTCGGAAATCTTCGCTTCGGTATTTGCCTTCACGGTTGCAAGGTCCGAGGTGTCCACGCAGTAGTACAAATTGATGGAGGCGATTTGCTCATCGCTATCCGGAGTTTGGTCTTTGTTGCTGTCATAGTAGCTGTAACCCCACTGGCTGGCCGCCCAGTAGTACTCGGGGTTAGCGGTGATGAGCGTCATGGCTTCCTGGAAGTCGCCCACCGTGCAGTTGAGGCTCTTGGCATCAACCGAGGCGGCGGCGTTTTCGTAGCCGTTGCACACAAGGTTATACAGCGCGGTTACATTGCTGGTGGCCGTCGCGCCATCAGCAGTAACGGCACTGGTGGGGTCGGTTGCGGTATCAACACCGAAGTTGTCAAAGCCGTTGAATTCGGCCCAAGCCAAGTTGGGCTCTTCAGATGTGGCGGCATCCGCGGCGGAGTCGCCTTCGCTGGCGCCGTTAGCGCTGGCAGAATTGGAGGAGCCGCTGGCCGCTGAACCGCTGGACGTACCGCCATTGCCAGTGGCGCCGTTGGAAGAAGCTGCGCCGGAAGCTGCCGAGCCATTGCCCGCAGCTGCTTGGCCCGCACCCGAAGAATCGGCCTCGCCTGCGCCCGCGTTCGCAGCTGCTTGGCCTGCGCCCGAAACCGAACTCGCGCTCGAGCTCGAACCGGCCCCCGCAGCAGCGCTGGCGGCGCTTTCGCCCGAGGCTTCGCCGGCCAAGCTTTGGCCTGCTGCACCGCTCTGAGCGGATACCTGCACTTCGGCAGATTGGGAAGCACTCCCCTGCCCCTGGCCGGTGGCGGCCAACGCGGCGCTGGGCGTTAGCCCAAACACGAGTGTTACGGAAACTAGAATGCTCAGAGCAATTTGGAACGGCTTTTTCGCGGCACCCATGGCAGCCTCTTTTCTTGCCCCGCTAAACAGCAGGTGAGCCAGTAAATTCGCTACCCAAAACTTTAGCGCAGCCGCACCATATTTTCCACAAAAAGCCCGTCAGCGCCGCCCGCATCGCGGCAAGCGCGGCAGAGGCCTGCGCGCAGCCCGCTGCGTGAGCAGCATCACCCGCACCAGCCCGCAAGGCTCCACCTGCCGGCTTATGCTATATTTTCAGTACTTAAGTAATTACTTTACGCATTAAGGAGCCGCCATGCCTGCGCTCGATATTCTAGAGAACATTGTTCCCATCAGCGATTTCAATCGCGGCAAGTCTACCCAGGCATTCAATAAGTCCACTGATGGCAATCCGGTATTTGTGATGAAGCGCAATGTTCCCGACCACGTAATCGTCACCGTAGACGACTTCCGCGCTGGCGAAGAAGCCAAGGAAGATTTGGGGCTGCTCATGCTGGCGCTTCAGCGTATGAAATCGTTCGACCCGGCCGAGGCAACCAGCCTTGAAGCGGCAATGCAAGAATTCGGCATCACCGAAGACGACCTTGCCACCACGCCCGAACCGGAATTCGAATAATGCAGTGGCAGGTTAAACTTACGCCCGATGCCAAGGCCGACATCAAGGCCTTGGACGGCTCACAGCGCAAGCAAGTTTTCAAAGCGCTCCAAAAACTAGCCAGCAACCCCCTGCCACAGCAGGAAGGCGGCTATGGCAGCCCGCTGGGCAATAAGGGCGGCATCGACTTGACGGGTTTCTTGAAAATCAAACTTCGCGGCGCAGGACTGCGCATTGTATACAAGCTCGTCAAAATCGAGGGCGTTGCATACGTGATCATTGTTGGCGCCCGCGAGGCCAGCCAAGTTTACCGCGAAGCGAAACGCCGCATGGAAGCTTTCGAATACTGGTACGACTCGTTATAGAACGGCCGGGGCGCAACGGCGCTGCGAGCTGATTTAGCCGAGGTCAGGATGTCGAAAACGAGAATTGCGACTTAAACCAGGCGCAGCCACAACTAAGCCGTGCGAGCAGTGGCCTGCGCGCAGCCCAGCTCCTTGCGGTGCAGCAACGCTAAGCGGTGCGCCGCGAAAGAGCCGCCGATGCTGCCCTACTCCATCAGTACCTGTAGCCTTTCAGGGCTAAGACCTAGGCGCTCTAAGCCTCAACTCAGGATCAACTCCTAGAACAAGCGCGTAGCCCAGAATTACGCCCGCGCCCCTTTTAGCCGACTCAAAACCAAGAATCGGCACCCAATTGGCGAAAAAGCTGTCTTGCGAATTTTTCTGGGCACGTAATGGGGCTAATTGCGCATCATATTTTCCAAAACTGTGGTCTAACGCCGTGCATCAAAGTTTATTTTTGCCTTGATCGCCCGCAAAATGCTCCGAATTTAATTCACAAGACGTCTTATTTGACACAAGAGGGCCGATTTCTGGTTTTGGGCGCCCAACCGCCGCGCTGTGCCCAGCTTCAGCTCCAGCACGCGCCCGCTGCTGTGCCCAGCTTCGGCGCCGGCGCACGTCCGCCGTGCGTGCCTCCCCTGCACCCCGCACCAACCCGCCGTGCGGGCAGCATCCCTGCACTAGCCCGCAGACAAACAGAAAGGCCGGCGATGCCGGCCTGTGAAGTTGGTGGGCGTTACCGGGATTGAACCGATGACCCCTTCCGTGTGAAGGAAGTGCTCTCCCGCTGAGCTAAACGCCCGAATGTAAAACCGGGCCCTAAAGGCCCGGTGTAGTAAGTGGTGGGAGATACAGGATTTGAACCTGTGACCGTTTGCTTGTAAGGCAACTGCGCTCCCGCTGCGCCAATCTCCCGAATGTCACGGGTTGTTATTATTCCAGAACCCCTTGCCGAATGCAAGCACAATTCTGCTCCTCTTTCACACGGGGCACACAAAGGGGCGCCTAGGCTCCGCCGTACCGCCGAATCGCCCGCCCGGTTTGCGCCCACCTGTCCACAGACGCCACGCAACTAACCACCTAGGCTGCCAAGCCCATCGAAACAAGCCCGCAGTCGAGGCTCGTCCATTCGTCGAAGCGCGCCCGTTCGAAAGCGGGGAGCGCCTAGGCACCAAGGCGCCCGTCCACAGCACAAATGCGCCCACCTGTCCGCTGGCGCCACATTGCCGAAGCGCCTGTCCGGTTCGCACTGTACCGCCGAAGCATCTGCCCGCAGATGATCCACGCCACCGAAGCACCCGTCCGGTTCACGCCCAAAACCACAAAACGGGGTGTGTTTGGCAAAAAACACGCGATCGGTTCATGATTTTCTGTGCTTTAAGCAATTTTATTGGACAGTTGCGACACAAATGTTGCGCAACTTTTCGCCAAAAGCGCCGTTTCAAGCCAAAATGGCAATTTTTACCGCTCCGGTCCATCAAAAATTGCCAACAGGAGGGCGTTTTGTGGTTTTGAGGGCTTCGCGACATGGCCCGACCAAGCACGCGCACGCAAGCAGGCGCACCCCCAGACAGGCAACAGGCTTGGCGCAAGCAAGCGATATGGCCCGACCAGGCACGCGCACGCAACCAGGCGCGCCCCAGACAGGCAACAGGCTTGGCGCAAGCAAGCGACCAGGCGCGTGTACGCAAGCAAGCGACAGGCCGACCAAACGCGCACCCCAGACAGGCAACAGGCTTGGCGCAAGCAAGCGACAGGCCGCGCCCCAAACAAGCTATAGGCCTGGCCCCAGACAAGCAACGAGTCTGGCGCACCCCAAACAAACGCGCCGCACCCTTAGTTATGAGTGCGGTGGTCTTTGTAATTGGCCAGGTAGGTAGCGAATTCTGGATTGGTGTCGCTGTTGCCGGTGCGCCAATCCTTATGGTCGATGATGGTGCTTTCCTTGCCGTAGTACGCATCGATGTAGGCAATAAGCCCGTCCACCGCGTTCAGCTGGGCTTCGGTATACGTGCCGCCGCCCACATGCACCATTTCGATGCCGATGGAATACGAATTCATGCCGTAGTCGGTAAGGCTCTTCGAAGGCGCGCTGGTGGTGCCCTTCTTGTCATCGCGGCCGTCTTCGGTAACGCCATAGCTGGCGTTGTGGCCGGTGTCGCCGTAACCCGCATGATGCGCGATGGAATCCATGGGCACGCACTGCACAATGCTGCCATCTTTATTCACGATGAACTGGGCAGCCACGCCCGTACCGTTGCCGTCCCAATAATCAACCACGCTTGAAGCGCTGCCCTCCCCTTCGGTGTCGTGCAGCACGATGTACTTCTGGTACGCGGCGCCCTTTTCGCCGTGGTCGAAGCTGTCGCGGTAATCTTCGGTGATGCTCAGCTTGGCGCGCAGCTCCACAGCGCTGGGCGCGGAGGTAGCCTGCGCGTCCGCTGTATCCGCCTGCGCGGCAGGCTGCTCTTCGGCGGGCTTGCTGGCATCGGCCACCTGCAAAACCTCTTCGCTCTGCTGTTCCTGCTGCTGGGCGCACCCAGCCAAGCCCAGAGCAAGCGCCAAGGCCAGAGGCAAAATGTATATTGCGGGCTTCAAGCTCATAGAACTACTTTACTTGAGCTTGGTGCCAAGTTCAGCTTCTACCAGGTCAAACGCTGCGTCGATAGCCTTGTCCATGTCGTAGTACTTGTAACCACCCAAACGACCGGCAAACACAACGTTGCCTTCTTGCTTGGCCAGTTCCACATACTGCTCGTACAGGGCGCTGTTGCGCTCGTCGTTGAGCGGGTAATACGGCTCGTCGCCGCGCTCCCAGTTGGCGGGGTATTCGCGCGTGATGATGGTAACCGGCTGCGTGCCGTACTCGAAGTGCTTGTGCTCGATGATGCGGGTGTAAGGCACTTCGCGCTCGGTGTAGTTGACCACCGCGTTACCCTGCCAGTTTTCGCACTCGATGCGCTCGCTTTCGAAGCGCAGGCTGCGATATTCCAGCGCACCCAGCTTGTAGTCGTAGTACTGGTCGATGGTGCCGCAGTAAATAACGCGATCGGCAATGCCGGCGTTTTCGGCAATGAACTCGCGATATTCGGTGTTTAGCAGAATTTCGGTATCGCCAAACATGCGCTCAACCATGGCGGTGTAGCCGCCCATAGGAATGCCCTGCCAGCGATCGTTGAAGTAGTTGTTGTCGTAGATGAAGCGCACGGGCAAGCGCTTGATGATGCTTGCGGGCAGCTCGGTGCAGCTGCGGCCCCATTGCTTTTCGGTGTAACCCTTTACCAGCTTTTCGAACACGTCTTTGCCGATGAGGGTAAGAGCCTGCTCTTCTAAGTTGCTGGGTTCGCCCTGGCCAATTTGCTCGGCCGCTTCAGCCTTCTGGCGCTCGATGATTTCTTTAGCTTCAGCTGGGGTTTTGATACCCCACATCTTGCTGAAGGTGTTCATGTTGAACGGCAGGTTGTACAGCTCGTCCTTGTAGCTGGCCACGGGGCTGTTTACGTAGTTGTTGAACTCCGCGAACTGGTTAACGTAGTCCCACACGGGGCGCAGGCTGGTGTGGAAGATGTGCGCGCCGTACTTGTGCACGTTGATGCCTTCCACCTGCTCGGTGTAAATGTTGCCGGCAATGTGATTGCGGCGGTCGATGACCAGGCACGACTTGCCAAGCTTGGCGGCTTCGTGTGCGAACACGGCGCTGGTGATACCGGCGCCAACAATAAGGTAATCGTAGTGACTACGCTGCATGGGACGAACCTTTCTGTTTCTGTTTCAAGCGTGCGCGGGTGCGTTGCCGCGGGCTACGGATGGCGCCAGAAGCGGCACCAGTTGCAAACAAACGTTAGCCACGAGCCAATTCCAGCTACAAGCAAGCAAAGCGCAAATACGCACGCCCAATATTCTACAGCACCTGCCGCAACGACACCCCGCAGGCACCCAAAACCAAAAAACGGGACTCCGCTGTCAAAAAGTCCGCCTTGTGAATTTTTCAAACAGGAAAATCGAGTAGATGGGCAACATTATTCCGCAATCCGTTGCCAAACAAGGGAGGAAACCAGGCGTTTTGAGGGGAAATTGACCCAAAAAGGCGTGAAACTAATTCTTTTGACGGCTTATTTGACAAAACCACCTCGAATCTTGGTTTTGGAGGGGTTGCGGACGGGCTTATAGGACAAAACGTGCGTCTGGCTAGCAATCAATGAAGGCGGGGCCTGCATGCTGAACGAGGCTTATGGGACAAAAGTGTGTCTGGCCAGCAATCGATGAAGGCGGGGGCTCGCCTGCTGATGGAGCTCCTGCCAGACGATACCGCCCCCCATGCGGGCGCATCGTTCCGCGAAGACCTATCCTCCTAATAAAAAAGCGCCCCGAAGGGCGCTTTTGCAATTTGCTTTGCAGCTATGTCGGCGCAGCTGCGGTTTGCTCTGCAGCTGTGGCCGGTGCCGCTTCTGCAGCTTTGGCCGATGCCGCTTCTGCAGTTTGCTCTGCAGCTTTGGCCGATG
>CAVFVF010000060.1:0-7629 GCA_963625925.1 Eggerthellaceae bacterium
GCTCTACTTCGTGCCGCACGCCCTTGTTGTCTTCAAAGGTGCCTTTAACGGTGATGGTGCCATCTTTCATGGCCGGGTCGGGGTTCAGTTCGCCCCAGGTAATGTTGGCCGAAAGCACCTTGCCGTTCTTCAGCTTGTAAATTGCAGTCGAAACCAGCTTGTTGCTGTTTGCGTCATCGGCCTTGGTAATGCTAATAGGGCTAAACGTTGTAATAAGGCTATCGAAGCTATCGTCTTCGCCCGTAGTTACCCTGTAGGCTACGGTTTGCTGGCCATCCTTAACCGAAACAGAAGTGGCGTAGCCGTTAATGGTGGCAGGAGTGCCGTCGGTAATAACGCAGCTTGTACCACTGCCAAAGTATTCATAGCCAAACTTGGTAACAATGGTTGCAACATATTGGGTGTTGCCTTCAACCAATGCGTCGCCAGTAACAAGGGTGCCATCGGCCTTGGTCCAGGTAACCGAAACGTTATCGGCGACGGCGGTTGCGGGGTATGTGGTTTTGCCGTTCACATCGTTGGCTGCAAATGCCGTAAGCGTGGTTGGGAATTTAGATCCAGGAACCAGATTGTCCATTGTGTATTCAACCGATTTTGCCACCGTGGCGTAATTGGCTACCAACGAAACATCATTGGCTATGTTGCTTAGCTTTATGGAATTGTTTGAAAGCACTTCAACGGTAGCCGAGCCCTGCGCGCTGGCGTAATTCCAGCCCATGGCCGCATATCCCGCAATCGAGGGGGCTTCAAGCGTTACCGGGCCAGGAGCTTCAACCTGGTATTCCACCTTGTCTAGCTTATAGGGGCTCGCAGAAGTTCTGCACTCTACCGTAACTGTTTTGCTGGTTTCACTAGGCTGGGCAAATTCCACTTCGCCCGTAACCAATACAGTGCCATCGGCCTGCGGCTCCACCTTGGCGTTAGAGCAAACCTGGTAATCGAACCCAGCCTTAACGCTTACCGTGGCGGCAAGGCTGGAATCCCATTCGTTCATAAAGCTGCCAGGCTTTACCAAAACGGCATACGTAACCTTCTTTTTTGCCGGCGTGGTATCGGTTGCTTCTATATTCGTGCAATTGACGCTATTCAAACTGGCCTGGCTTGAAGAATCGTCCTTGGTGCAGGTAAACGCATTGGTTTGGCCATCGATGCCTGTATACGAAACGCTGCTGGCATATGCACTTGCCGTGCCAACGCCATCCCAGCTTGTGGCCGGGTCGGCAACCGTAATAGCTAGGTTGTTGGTGTCGTAAACATAGTGGGCACGCAAAACCACATCGTTGGTGGGCATGGTGAAAACAACTATGCCGTTGCTCTGTGGCTCCAGCTTATCTACGCCTTCAAGGCCTTCAACGGTAAAGTAATCAACCTTTGCGCCAGATTTTTCAATGCCCTGCTCGTAAATAGAGGCCTTTGCATTGCCATTGCCGTAGGCGATGCTCCTTACCACGGGCTCTTCGGAATTGCCGTAGATAATAAGGTTGTAGTTGGCCTCGTTCTTAAGCGAAACTACACCCGTTTCGCTTTTTTCTACGCTCCAAGCCGGATCGTCGGAAAAGAATACGCTTGCCGGGGCCGTAACGCCGCCAGAGCTTCGCGTTACGTTGTGGTGCGTAAGGCCATCGGCCACCCAACGCTGAAGGCCAATGTGCGAGCTTTCCGTTAATGGCGTATCGGTGCTTTCGCCAATACGGTTAACCAGCAGGTTGTTGTCGTTTTCAAGATCAGACGTGCTGGCATCAGGCGTTTGCCACAAGTGGATATCGCTTGGGTTGCCATTGGCCGTGTTGCCGCTAACTTCAAGCGTGCCGCCAAGAACAAGCTCGGGGCCGCCATTAAACGCATTAGCATCTTTCTTGTCGGACCATACCTCAATGCCGCCACCCGCGCTGCCGCTTACTGCGTTGTCGGTAATGGTGCAATCGGTAAGCTTAACCACGGCATTGTAGGCAATTATCGCGCCGCCTGCGCCATAGCCGCCCGAAACAACATTGCCGGTAATGTTTACATTGCTGATGGTTGTTTCGCTTTCCAGATACAACGTGCCACCAGGAGCTTCATCGTAGGTGGCCTTTACCACGTTTGCCTGGATGGTGCCGGTGCCGTCTTCGGATTCGATAGAAACCTTGGCCTTCGAATCGGCGCAGGTGCGAATAGCCGAACCATAAGCATCGGCAGTGTTGGCTTCGATGGATGCATACTCGTTCAAAACAACTGCGGCACTGTTTTGAACAAACAGGGCACCGCCAACCGTAGCATGGTTGTTTTTCATTGCCGAATAGGTAGAAAGAGCCAAGCCCAAGCTATCGTGCGTTGCAATTGCGCCGCCCATGCCAGCTTTGTTGGAAGAAACGCTAGAGCCAGTATCAACGCTCATAGAAAGCTTGCCGTAGCAATAAATTGCGCCGCCCGTTCCCGCATCGGATGCGCTAGCGCCCTTTGCCGTGTTGCCATCCATGGTGGATTCGTTGGTCATTCTAATTTGCTGGGCAGTGTCGCCAATGCTGTAAATAGCTCCGCCATGCTGGGCGGTATTGCCATCAATATGCGAGTTTTTTTCTATCGTAAGAATGACGGTTGGAGACTCAACGCTGGGCTGGAATTTGCTTTTCACAATGTAGAAGTAAATACCGCCGCCCTTGCCTGCGCACTGGTTGTTGCTTACCGAAGAGCCACCGCTAACGGTGTAGTTGCGCACAGCACGGGTTGAATTGTCGCTGTCCATTTCGTAAATGCCGCCACCGTTGCCAGCAGAATAGTTGTTTTCTACCTTGGAAGCGCCTTTAAGCTCGATAACCGTATCGTCGGTGTCGTGCCTCCAAGCGCTAGTTTTACGGAAGCACACGCCGCCGCCGTCGGATGTTGCGTAGTTGTTCGAAATGCTCGATCCGCCATCAAGGTAAACCTTGCAGCCACGCTTGTCGGCATAAATGCCTCCACCGTAGCCGTCTGCATAGCCATGGCCCAAAGCGTAGTTGCCGTCGATGCTACTGCCGTTTTTGAGCGTAACCGAGCAGTTTTCGCCATCAACATACACAGCACCGCCATCGCCCGCTGCTGCATTCCACTTAAGCGAAGCATTGCTTAGCTCCATTTTGCAGCCGTCGTCATAAAACGTTACGGCACCGCCATAGCCATACGACTTGTTCCATGTGCCCGAAACGTTGCCGGCCACCGTTACATCGTTGAGGTACACCTTGGCGTATTTGTCATAGCAAGAAATAGCGCCTGCGCCGCCTTTGTCGTCGCAGCAGCCGCCAGTAAGAAGGCCACCTTTGATGGTTGCACTGCTATCGGAGCTATTGGCATCGGCCTTCCAAATAGCGCTGTTGTTACGCTGCTTTACCAGGGTGCCCTTGTGTTCAATGGATGCTTCATCAGATTCGCTGCCGCCGTTAACAATAAGCGTGGAATTTTCATTCAGGTAAAACAGCTCGCCGTTGCCAGAGCCACTGTTCCACTCTTCGCCGCTGTAATCGGATATGTTGTTGCGGTTAATAACGTGGCCGTGAAGGTTAAACGTGTAGGTTTTGCCTTCAGGAACTTTAATGAGCTGGGCCAAATCCCAATCGCGAAGAAGGTTGAATTCAACCGTGCGGTCGCCCTCATCAACCCAATCTTCAGCAGCAGAAAGAGCATCTTTTGCGCTGCCGTATGTTTTGTACTCTACAAATTGATAGGTGTCGCCGCTCTTTTTGTAGGTGGCCAATCCAATAAGTTCGCCATCTGCATAAGCAGCCTTAGGAAAGGCAAAAGCAGCAACAAGCGCCAACGCAAAAGCCAGCACCAAAATAAGCGTGCTGTAAACAGTAAAACGGCCATTGCGGCAAGCCGTAGAAAAATGCATAACAGGGTCCTTGCAGAGTGTATTTAGCCCGATTAATTAAAGCCATATTATACAATCGGGTAACACGTAAACGAAGTAGCGCACAGCCGTAGAAGAAGAGGCCCACCTAATGACAAACGAACTCGCCCCTAGCAACGGTTCAAACCACAACAACGCTAACGGCTTAACACGACGCCAGTTCCTTTATTACGCAGGCGTAAGCGCTGCACTTGCCGCGCTTGCCAACCCGGTTAAAGCATTTGCCACGGGCGAAGCCACAAGCGAAGTTGCCGCGGCAACCGGCACTGCCCCCAATTCGTTTATTGGCGGGTTCTACTACGCTGGCGAAGGCAAAAACGTTGGCGGCAACAGCCAATTCAAAGACGAGCTGCTAACCCAGTTCTACTTCAACACCAACTTCTTCGATACGCCGGCGTTTACCTACGACCCGCACATGGCCACCTTTGGATGCTGCTTGGCATGCGCGGCATTTGGCGCCAATAAGGGCGGCAATACCGACTTCACCAATAAAGACATGAACGCACGCTACTTTTTGGAAAAAGTTGGATGCGATAGCGGCAGCATTTGTTCAAATGACGATTTCAGGAAAAAGCCCGGCCCCGATACCATTGGCCTTGTTTGCGGTTCGCGCAAAATAACTTCTGCCGATGGCAAGGAATACAACCTTATTTTGATGGGTGTGCGCGGCGCCGGTTATGGCCGCGAGTGGATGAGCAACCTCAAAGCGGGCGATCAAAACAATTCCGGCAACCTTGCCAACCATAAAGGCTTTACCGAAGCGGCTACCAAGGCAATCAGCTTCTTGAAAAGCTATGTTTCTGGGCAAGGCCTTACCGGACCCACGAAGGTTCTTATTGCCGGCTATTCCCGCGCTGCTGCCACCACCAACTTAACTGCAGGCGGCATTGTTAACGAAGCCAAGTTAAACGAGCACACAGCCATAAGCGACGAGGTGGGCTATGACCTGAGCAGCGTTTTTGACAAACAGATTGAACTGTACCAAAAGGATTTCTACGCCTACTGTTATGAAGCACCTGCTGGCGCTTATGTGGCCAGCGGGCAAAACAAGGCCAACTTTGTTAGCGACTATCGCAACATTCACAGCATCATCAACCCCTGCGACCTTGTGCCCCGCGTGATGCCGGCCGATTGGCAGTTTGTGCGCTACGGCACCGATATGATGCTGCCCGGCCCAGGCAAAACCACAAAAGACAACGCTGTTTTCCAACTTGCCGAGCAGCGTATGTTCGAGCGAGCAAAGGCACTGGCTGAAGACGTTGACTACAAGGCGGTTGACGACTTCCCCGCCATTCAGTACCAAACTTGGTTTGTTAAGGCAATTGCCGACTGCCGCAATATGGATCCGCTGAATTACTACCTCACCGATTTCTTTAAGGGAATCATGGACATCTACATCATTCACGATGGGGATAAATCAACCGCTTCCGACTACATCAAAAACCATCAGGAAACTCTGCGAAAGGCTTTCGACGTTTACACCTATTTCAACGAAGACGAAAGCAAAGAAGCAAAGCAAGCATTCTTCAGCAAACTTGGCGGCGAATACGACACATTCGGCAAGCTAAATATACTCTTGGAATTTCTTTTCAATGAGATCGCGATAAAACACGCTGGGTGGTTTAGAAACGCCAAGGTTTCCAGGGCCTACCGGACCGATCTGGAAAAAAGTCTGTCGGAGGCTTTCAAATACGCCGATGAAAAAACCGGCTCGAACCTGTATGGCAGGTATTACAAAGTTGCGTGCGAGCTTATTGAGGGGATCCTTACCGACGAATTGCGCAGTTTCTTTTTCAACGACCCCTGTCGAACCTTGGCTTTTATGGCAAAATCGAGCAGCATGATTCATGTTCACATGCCTGGCACCGTGCTTTCTTGGATGCAGGCCATGGACTCCAATTACGTTAAGTACCCAGTGGTTCTAAAAACCGCCTCATCTTCCACAAAGGCTGTTGCTGCCACAAACAGCGCGGCAATCGCTGCTGCAGCAACAGGCAGCACGGCAGTCGCTGCCGCATCTAACACCGAAGAGGCCGCAGCTTCCAGCGCTGGCAGCACAGCAGCTGGCACAAGCAACGCAGCAGCTGGCACAAGCAACGCAGAAGCCACTACCAACAACGCAGCAGCCGCTACCGAAAACTCGGCAGTTGCCGGTGCTTCTGACGCTGGTAATCAGCAAAACGTTGCTGCTTCTGATGCGAGCAACGCCCAGAGCGCAGCCAACGCGAACGACGCTGGCGCCAACGCTCAGAGCGCAGCCAACGCGAACGACGCTGGCGCCGGCGCAAACAGCGCTACCACGGCAGCTGAAGGCAATGACGCTGCACAAGGCAGCGTAGCCGCCAGCACTCTTGGTGCTTCCAGCGAAGCCGGCAGCACCAACAAGCAAGCCGACGGCGCTAATACCGCCTCCAACGAAGATAGCAACAGTGCTGCCCTAGCAGCAGAAAACGATGCTTCGGAGGCTTCGACACTTCCCGCCGACGAAGACAGCAGCGGCTTTGACGGGATAATCGAATACGAACCCTGCGACATCCTGCTGAACTACCGCAAGCTTCGCCTGTTTGGCGATAGCCTGGTCGTCTACTACGAAACGGACGGCCAAAAATACAAGCTTTTCGAAAACAAAAAGGTTGTCTCCAACGAAGGAGCCGAACTGCCATTCCACTACAACCTCGATTACGACCTGCAGATGTGCATATGGCTGGATGCCGATTCTAAAATCACATTTACCGCCACGTCCGACGAGGGCGAAAAGGTTGAAGCTATTCTTTGCCACTTCGACGAAACCGACCTTAACCCCACCGCAGTTCAGGCGTACAAAAAGATGGACGATATTTTTGCCGAGTACAACAGCTATGAATTTACCGCCGGCAGCAACTTCCTGGGTGTGCAAGAAACTGCCCCGAACGGTGCCTGGAACTACGAATCCACCAGCGGAACAGAGCCTTTCAACCTGCCCGAAAGCTACACCGGCTCCTACGACAGCGACACGCAGTTCCGCACTGTGAATATCACGGCCGAACCAGAAGAAGGCGGCATGATTTTGGGCGGCGGCAAAACCCTGCGCAATTCGAATTCGCTAGTTGCCGCCTACCCCGACACTGGGTATGAGTTTGCCTATTGGTCGCTTGATGGCGAGCGCATTGATAGCCAAGATGTTAACGCCACCACCATTACCGGCGAAGAGGGACGCGTACTGCAGGTGTACTACGCTTACGCAGATGAAGAGCACGACGTAGTTGCCCACTTCAAGCAAACTTCCAGCACGCCTAGCCAAGATCCGGGCGACAACACGGATAACACTAAGCCGCAAGATGACGCTGGCGATGATGATACTGGCAAAGACAAAGCTCCAAGCGCCACCGCCAAAACGAGCGACAATTCTGCCGTTGCTGCCGTTGCGGCTGCCGCAGTAGGCGCCGCAGCTGTAGCCAACGTTGCCAAGAGCATGGCCGAAAAGGAATAAGGGCAACGCTACGCCCCTTCCCGCGCCAAGCGAATGCCAACAACCAACCAAAGGCCAGTCCTTGTTCAGGGCTGGCCTTTTGCGTTGCGCCAAAAACCCGCTCTTATTGGCTTATTGGACAACAAAAAACCGGCGCCCGAAGGAGCCGGTTTTGGTTACTTTTGATTGAACACATCCTGAGTGCGCGCCAGGCCTTTTTCTAGCAGCGATTCCACTGCTTCGGCGCTACGCTGGGTAGCCGCTTGGAAATCATCCATGGCATCTTTGCGCGGCACAGCCAAAACGTAATCCACCA
>CAVFVF010000061.1:0-6776 GCA_963625925.1 Eggerthellaceae bacterium
CTACCGTGCGTGCGGCCCGGCACCGCGCCCGCCGCACGCGGGCCATGCGGCTCGCTGCCCTCCAGCGCCGAGCTCGCCAAGCTGTCGCATCGCGCTCGCCGCCTGACGGTGTGCCGCACCTACCGTGCGTGCGGCCCGCTGCCTGGCAGCGTGCACCTAGTCCTGGGCGCACATCACCCTGGCGTCGATCCCGTACCCCGGTGTCGGTGCGCCCCGGCACCGCGCCACCTGCCTAGCATCGGCGAGCCGCGTCCCTGAATGCGCAGGGTTTGTGAAGGGCTCTTTCGTGCGTTTCATCTGCATAAATACAGCGCGCTAAAGCGATTCCGATGCGCATCAACGCCGCCAAATTCGTCCCAAGCGAGCGGGTGCGCTAAACTTTCAGGCATGTCTATTACGCTACATAAGGCACTGCGCGCCCCCGTTGCCGCGCTTTTGGTTGCATCTATGGCTCTGCCCTTTGCGGCGCCCCATCAGGCTCAGGCCGATGAGCTTTCCGATGCCCAGGCAACGCTTTCCGCTGCATCTGCCGAGCTCGACTCCATCAACAAGGAATACGATTCGCTGCAAAGCCAGCTTTCTAGCTTGGAATCGCAAATCAGCGACACCACCAATAAGGTCACCGAGGCTCAGCAGCTCATGCTGGAAGGCCGTAATAACCTTTCGGCGGCTATCGAATCGCAGTACAAAAGCGACGGCTCGCTTTCGCTGGTGAACATCGTGCTTTCCTCTCAAAGCATTTCCGACTTCACCAAAAACCTTACCTATTACACTTCCATTCAGCGCGACCAGGCCGAACGCGTTGCCGAGCAAAAGCAACTGCGCGACACGTTTGCCAATGCCTTGGAGCAGCTGGACGCCCAGCGCGACGAACAGCAGCAGCTGCTGGATGCGGCCGACGCCAAAAAGGCCGAAGCCGAAAAGGTGGTAAGTGAAGCTTCGGCCAAGGTTTCTTCCATCCAAGAAGCTCAGGCGCAGCTGGCCGCTTTGCAGGCGCAAGCCGCGGCTATGCAGCAGCAAGAGCAGCAGGCTGCAGCTGAAGAAAGCGCCAGCTGGAATACCAACACTGATCGCACTCCTTCCGCCAGCACCAATTCGGGCAGCTCTAGCTCCGGTGGCTCCAGTTCTGGCTCTGGCAGCTCTGCCGTAACCGATTCTTCCACTGGCTGGAAGACGGGTGTAGCTTCCGCTTATGGCGGCAGCTCCGACAGCGGCACGCCCAACCCGGGCACCACTGCCACGGGCGCCGTATGCAACGACTCTTCCATGGGCGTTGCCGTTCCAATGGCCTGGCCGAATTATCGCCAATACCTGGGACGCGCTGTAGAGATCAAGTACGGCGGCCGCACGGTTGTTGCCACCATCAACGACTGCGGTTACATGGGCGGCGGCTCCCGTTCGCTCGACCTGCAGCCCGGCGTGTTCAAGGCTCTTGGCTTTAGCACTTGCCAGGCATGGGGCCTTCGCACTGTAAGCTACCGAATTCTGTAGCGCTTTTAGCCGCAGCGGCGAGGTGGGTTTATTGTCGGCACCGCGCCAGCGCAATGGCGCGACAAGCAACATCAAAGGGCCTCCGGGCCCTTTTCTTGTGTGTGCAGTGAGGCCCGGCGCCAACGCAGCGCGCCCCTTATGCCGCAACGCCGTACGCCATTGCGCCATACCCCGTCACGCTGTACCACCGCACCGTACGCCGCCGCACCCACACCGCCACGCCGTGCACCGCTACGTAGCACGCTGCCGCGCCGTATGTCACCGCGCCAGCGCAATGGCGCGACAAGCAACATCAAAGACCCGGGCTTTCCATGTGCGCGCAACCTGTTTGCAAGTCACAACTTGCTCAGACCGCCCGGGCCGCATGTTTTATAGGCGGCAACTTGCTTAAAGCGGCCAGACCGCATGTTCCATGGGCCGCAACTTGCTCAAAGTGGTCGAGCTGGAGGCCTAAAGGAGGCCCAAAACCACAAAACGGCCCCTCGATGGCAAAAAACGCGTCATCAGAATTGTTTTTTGGAAAGTTAAGCAACAGAATCAACAACATTGTTTCCTAATTAGTCGAGCTTAGCGCTTAGTCGGGTCTGTTTCTCTACATTTCGCTTCATATTGAGGTGAAACAAAATTCTTATGACGCAAAAATTGCCAAACGACCCCCGTTTTGTGGTTTTGGCCCGCTATTGCCTGCCGCAAGGGGCCGGATTGCCCGTGAAAGCAAGGGTAAAGCTGGGCTACGCCAGCGCGGTAGGCTTGCAGCGAGGTGAAGCAGCCCGCTGGAGGGGCGAAGCTGGGCCAGGGAGGCGAAGCGGGCCTGTTTGGCGGGCGAAGTTGGCCTGCGGCGAGGCGAAGCTGGACCGGGGAACCGAAGCGGGCCCGCTAGGGAGGTGGGGCTAGTCCCCCAGGGGGCAAGAGCGAAGCAGCCTCGCCAGAGCTGCAGTGGCGTGTAACCAGCGCTAAAGTTGCAGCTGGCGCCAAACTTGCAGCCCCGCCAAGCCCGCGATAGGCGCCTGCACATCTAAGGGCACACTTAGATGAGCTTTAGATGCACGCTTAGGCGCCTGCGCACCTAGACGCGGCTAGCGCACCCCTGCCTGAACCATCAATTTGCAGCGGTTTTGCGCAGTGAAACCTGGCGGTAATGCGGCGCGCTATAATATCCATTCGTGTATGCAAAATACGCTTGCTTGCACGTGCTGCCATGCGAACCCGCCGCCCGGTCCGCCGAGCCGCCGCCCGGTCCGCCGTGCCGCCGCCGGCCATGCGCCTCGGCCCCGCGCGCTGCTGCTGCGCCGTCCAGCGTCCGTGACGCGAGGGCGCTCGGCATAGTTCGCCCAGCGCAGGCCGCACGCCTTGTTGCGTCGGCACATGCAAGCAAGCGTTTAGCCAAATACGAAAAGGATGCCGCATGAAAGAATACAATCCGCACGAGATTGAGCCGCGTTGGCAAAAGGTATGGCAGGAAACGGGCGCTCACACCGCCACCGAAGACACCACCAAGCCTAAGCGCTACGTGCTCGAAATGTTCCCGTACCCTTCGGGCGACATCCACATGGGCCACGCCCGCAACTACACCATCGGCGACGTCATCGCCCGCTACAGCCGCATGCGCGGTTACGACGTGCTGCATCCCATGGGCTGGGACGCATTCGGCCTTCCCGCCGAAAACGCCGCAATCAAGCATCACAGCCACCCCGCCAAGTGGACCTACGAAAACATCGAAACCCAAAAGGCCAGCTTCAAGCGCATGGGCTTTTCCTACGACTGGGACCGCACCGTTGTTGCGTGCGACCCCGAATACTACCGCTGGGGCCAGTGGATCTTCCTGCAGCTGTACAAGCGCGGCCTGGTAGAACGCCGCAACAGCCCCGTTAACTGGTGCCCCAAGTGCGCAACCGTTCTGGCCAACGAGCAGGTAACCGAAGGCGAATGCTGGCGCTGCCACAGCGAGGTTGAAAAGCGCGACCTTACGCAGTGGTACTTCAAAATCACCGACTACGCGCAGGAACTGCTGGACGACCTGGACAAGCTGGACAACTGGCCCGAGCGCGTAAAGCAGCAGCAGGCCAACTGGATCGGCCGCTCCGAAGGCGCTGAAGTTACCTTCACCCTGTGCGACGCCGAAGGCAACGTGCCCGCCGCGCCCACCGAAGAAGACCTCATCACCGTGTTCACCACGCGCGCCGACACGCTGTTTGGCTGCAGCTTCTTCCTGCTGGCGCCCGAAAGCCCCATCTTGAAGGGCTTGGTTGCCGGCTCCGAATACGAAGCCGCCGTTATGCAGGTTGTGGAAGACGCAAAGAAGATCACCGCGGTCGAGCGCGCCCAGGGCAACAAAGAAAAGCACGGCGCATTCACTGGCCGTTACGTGGTTAACCCCATCAATGGCGAAAAGGTGCCCGTGTGGGTGGCCGACTACATTGTGGCCGACTACGGCACCGGCGCCGTAATGGCCGTGCCCTGCGGCGACCAGCGCGACTTCGAGTTTGCCAAAAAGTACGATCTGCCCATCATCCCCATCATCCTGAATGAAGAAGATCCGCTGTTTGGCCAGCTCAACGGCCAGCAAAACCGCGTGGTTACCAGTGTGGACTGGGAAGCTGCCATGGAAGCCGAAGGCGTTCTGGTGCAGTCCGGCAAGTACACCGGCCTGGTGGGCGGCAAGCATTCCGAAGCCGAAGCCGCCATTGTGGCCGACCTGGAAGCCGCCGGCTGCGGCCGTCGCAAGGTGGAATTCCGCCTGCGCGACTGGCTCATTTCCCGCCAGCGCTACTGGGGCAACCCCATCCCTATGATCCACTGCGATACCTGCGGCGTTGTGCCCGTGCCCGAAGAAGACCTGCCGGTGCGCCTGCCCGAAGACATCGATCTGGCATCTGGCGAAACGCTGGCAACGCACGAGGGCTTTGCCAAGTGCACCTGCCCCAAGTGCGGCGCGCCCGCCCATCGCGAAACCGACACCATGGACACCTTCACGTGCTCCAGCTGGTACTACATGCGCTACACCGACCCGCACAACGCCGAAGCGCCGTTTGCGCAGGAAAAGGTAAACCGCTGGATGCCGGTAGATCAGTACATCGGCGGCATCGAGCACGCAATTCTGCACTTGCTGTACAGCCGCTTCTTTACTAAGGCCCTGCGCGACATCGGCCTGGTGAACTTCGACGAGCCGTTTAACAAGCTGCTGTGCCAGGGCATGGTGCTCGACGAGCACGGCCAGGTTATGAGCAAGTCGAAGGGCAACGTAATCAGCCCCGAAGACATGATTGCCGGTTACGGCGCCGACGCCGTGCGCGCATACATCCTGTTCATGGCTCCGCCCGACAAAGAACTGCAGTGGAACGAAGACGGCTTGGCCGGCATGTACAAGTTCCTTAACCGCGCATGGCGCATGGTTTGCGACCTTGCAGGCCAGGCGGGCGAAGAAACCTACTTCCAGGCAGGCGCCAAGCCCGAGGCCGTAAAGGCAGCCCAGCAGGAACTGCTGCGCGAGCGCCATCGTGTGGCTGGCAAGGTTGTGGACGACTTCGATCGCAACAACTTCAACACTGCCATCGCCGCCATCATGGAGCTGGCCAACGCTGCGGGCAACTACCTGCGCGTCGCTTCTCCCGAAGAGCGCGCCGCTAATGAGCAGCTGGCAGCCTTTGATGCCGAAATTGCTGGCGTGCTGGTAAAACTCATGGCTCCCATTGCCCCGCACTGGGCCGAAGAGCTGTGGCATAAGGTGCTGGGTCACGAAACTTCGGTGCACGAAGAAGCTTGGCCCGAGTTTGACCTTGAAGCCGCAAAGAGCTCTGAGGTTGAGCTGGCCGTACAGGTAAACGGCAAGGTAAAGGCAAAAATCACCGTTGCCGCCGATGCTGCCGAAGAAGCTGTGCGCGAAGTTGCGCTGGCCGCCGTGGCAAGCGCCACCGAAGGCAAAGACGTAAAGAAGGTAATCGTTATTCCCGGCCGCTTGGTAAACGTAGTAGCCAAGTAGGGGAGCGCCTAGCCTGGCGCCGCTACATATTCAGACCCAAATGCCCTGCAGCCTAAGCTGTGGGGCATTTTTGCGCCGGGCGCCCGCTAGCCCAGAGCGCCGCTTTTCTTCAACTAGCCGTTGAACACTAAAACCCCAGGTCAACCCTATAAATCTTCTGACTGCTCAACGTCACCCCCGTGACACGATTTGCGGTTTTGCCCCCCCCAAAGTACAATCCTGAAGGTTTGTTTACGGGTTGGGGAAGCTGCGCCCAAAATGCGCATTGCCCCAGCTAGATGGAAAGTTAGGAGGCATCGCCTGTGCGTACGTACGTTGAATGACGCTTTTAAACACAGCTTGTGTTTGCTCGCAGCGTCTCAACGCAGCGCTAGGTTGGTGCACCCAAAACAGCCAATTCCGTACACAAGGTAACTCTGCTCTGATGCTTTGCGGCACCAGGGCTTTGGCACGCTGGCGTTAAGCTAGCGCGCCTTTTTGCGTGTGCGCGCACGCATAGAACCTACTAGGAGAGGTGAAGTTAATGAAGAACGCGAAGGTAGCAAAGGGGAGTTTGGGCACCAAGCTGCTTAACAGCGCGCTGGCAATTGTGCTGGTGCTGGGCCTTTCTCCCATTTCGAAGGCTACTGCTAGCACCAGCAGCAGCTCTTCGAGCCAAGCGGTTGAACAGCAGGCAGATACTGCTGTTGCCGCCGAAAGCAGCGCAAGCCAGGCTGCGGATACTGCCGAGGCCACCAAGGCCGATGCTGTAGCCGATTCGTCTGCTGCGCAGGGTGCTGCAACCAAGGAAGCAACTAAGGATGCTTCTGCGAATGGCACCAGCGATCAGGCAGATAAGGCCGAAAACGGCACCGCCGGCAATAACGCCGCTGAGGCCAACGACGCTGCAAGCAACAACGCTTCCAACGAGCCCGCAGCTCAGGCTGAAGACGGCATCATGCTGGCCGATGCGGGTATTTCAACGGCAGCCTATAACCCCGATGCTGACTTCGTCGACGTCAGCAAAAACTGCGACGCAACCGTCACCCTGTATAGCGACTCAAACAGGAACAACGAGCTGGGCAATACCGCTATTACCAGCAACGGCACGTTCTACGGCAAGCTGACCGTCGTGTTCCGCGACGGCTTCCGACCCACCAAGGAAAACCCGAACGTCAGCTATACCTTCCCCGCTAATACCACGGTGTCGAACCTTAAAGAAGTTAACTTGTACGATGGCAGTACCTACGCCGGCAAGTGGAGCATCAGCGACGGCGTCGCATACTTCAAGTACGATGAGAACTACCTGAACAACACTGTTGTGCAT
>CAVFVF010000062.1:0-6283 GCA_963625925.1 Eggerthellaceae bacterium
CGCGTAAACAACTAGGGTAGGGCAGCGGCGCTGGCTGCATTGGCCGCCGGCGAGGGCGCCTCGGGGCGCGCCGACCACCTACATACTTGCAACCAAAGGAACCGCCGCAAGGCGGTTCTTTTTTGCGAAATTAGCCTTCTTTTAGGGTCCAACCGCACTATTTGCGCAAATACCCGAAGGGGTAAATGGGCTATTATTGAATAAAGTAATTTCAACCGCGCACCTGCGGTTTTCTTTTTAGGGGAAAGTATTGGCCAAACAGGTTAAAACACGTGGCGGCGGCTCGTTAACAAGCGAGCAGTTTTTGCTGCGTGAAATGAAGATCGTGGCCACTTTGCGTCTGCAAGGATTATCCGACGAAGAAATAATCCAGCACGTAGTAAAAGAAAATCCGTTTCAGTATCCCAGCGCAACCCACTTGCGCCGCAATGCGCGCGTGTGCCTTGCGCGGTTGGATGCCTTCGACTGCGGTGTAACCAACATTGCCGATAAGCTAACCGTTGTTGTTGCAGATGGCAGGCACGATGCAGCCGCTCAGGCAAACATGTATGCCATGATGCGCGTATATCCGCTGGTAAAAGCCTTTATGGTGGAATGCGTGGGCGAGCGCATGCTTCAGCAAAACTTTTCCTTTGCTCGCAGGGATATCAACGCTTTCTTTACGCGCTTGGAAGTAGAAAACCCCGCCGCCGCGGCTTGGACGGAATCTACTGAAAAGCGCATCAAAAGCACGCTGTGGAACCTACTTGTTCAGTCTGACTATCTGCCTAGCCGTAACGCCGAAACTTTGCAGCGCCCCTTGCTCGACCCCGATGTGCGCGATTGCATCGTGGCCAACGGCGACGGCGCGCTGCTGGTTGCCTATGGGGAAGGGGAGTGCCTGTAATGGCAAACATTCCTGAAGATGTAGTAGCAAAGCATTCGGTTGCAGCCAAGGAACTGAAGGATTTCGAAAGCCGCTGCGAATTGCTGCGCCAACGTTTGGGCGAAGATGACTTTTTGCAGAACAAGGGCATCGGCAACGAAATAGGCTTCTTTACCTTTTGCTATGCGCCTTCGCTTGAAATGCGTGCTCGCGATTTTTTCCAAACGCTCGAAAAGGAAGCCGCCGCCGGCAAACTGCCTTGCAATTTGATGGTTCGCAACCTTTACGACGTATTTTTGCAGCTGTGCGAAAAGAAGCGCATCTTGAAAGCCATCCCTAAGCAAGAGCTTAAAACTGGCAGTGCAAAGCAGCTTAAGCAGCTGCAAAGCGTTTGCACACCGGCCGCCATTGCCGAAGAGCTTGAATACGAGCCCCATCAAACGGGCGATGTTTTGCTGCTTACGGGCGTTGGCGAAGTGTACCCGCTGCTTAGGGTGCACACCTTACTCGATAACATGCATGCCGCATTCGACGACATTCCCGTGGTAATTGCGTACCCCGGTTCGTTCAATGGGGCCAACTTTAGCCTGTTCAACCGCTTAAACGATGGCAACTATTACCGCGCCTTCGACCTTTCTAAGGAGCAAGAATGATAATCCGCGAACTGTTTGAAAAGGACATCAACCGTTCTATCAACGGCGTTGTAAAAGTTCAGCAAACCGATGAAGCTTCTATCGAACAAGAGCTTTCCGAATACGTGGTTACGCGCGAACTGCAGCGCCATTTTGCCAACTTCTTCGATAGCTACGGCAAGTCGCTCGATGTGCCTACCGACAAAATCGGTGTTTGGATTTCGGGCTTCTTCGGCTCTGGTAAATCGCACTTTTTGAAGATGCTTTCGTATTTGCTTGCCAACAAAGAAATTGCCGGCAAGCCCGCCGTGGAATACTTCGATGGCAAGCTGGAAGACCCTATGGTGTACAGCCGCATGCTCCGCTGTGCCAATGTTCCTACCGAAACCATCCTGTTCAACATCGACAGCAAGGGCGGCCAGTTCAAAGAAGGCGATACGGCTAAAACGGCGTTGCTGCGTGCCTTCCAAGTTGCCTACTACGAGTACCGCGGCTTTTACGGGCAAGATTTAAAGCTGGCCAAGCTGGAAGAATTCATCGACGATCAGGGCAAAACCCAGCAGTTCCGCGCTGCGTTCGAACGCATTAACGGCGAGCCTTGGCTTGAATCGCGCGAAAGCTATACCTATTTCGAAGACGATACGGTTGCTGCTTTGCAAGAAGCCCTTGGCATGAGCGAACAAGCTGCTCGTAACTGGTTCGACGGCTCGGAAAACGAGCTGGAATCTTCGGAGGCATTCGCCAAGCACATCAACGAATATGTAGAGCAGCGCGCTGCACAGGCAGGAGGCCACTTCCGCTTGCTGTTTATGGTGGACGAAGTGGGCCAGTTCATCGGTAGCGATGTAAGCCTTATGCTCAACCTGCAAACCTTGGTGGAAGATTTGGGTTCCACTTGCGGCGGCAACGTTTGGGTAATGGTTACCAGCCAAGAAGCCATCGACGAAGTGGCCATGGTGGTAGGCAAAGACTTCTCTAAGATTCAGGGACGCTTTAACACGCGCCTTTCGCTTTCAAGCTCTAGCGTAGATGAGGTTATCAAGCGCCGCGTGCTGGATAAAACCAGTTCTGCCCAGCTAGAGCTCAAAAACGAATACTCCGCCCAAAGCGCCGTGCTTAAAAACCTGTTTACCTTCAGTGGCACGCGCGACGATATGCGCGGCTACGAAAGCGAAACCGAATTTGCCGAGTCGTACCCGTTTGTGGGTTATCAGTTCAAGCTGCTGCCCGATGTAATGGAAGAAATCCGCAAGCACGGCACCAAGGCACAGCACATGTCTACTGGTGAGCGCTCTATGCTTTCGGCCTTCCAGGAATCTACCCAGGCCGTGCAGGAAGAGCCCCTTTCTGCGTTGGTGCCCTTCTGGCATTTCTTCGACACCATTTCCAAAGACTTGGAACATGGCATTACTCGCGTGTTCGACCGTGTTGAGCGCGCTGCTGAAGCGGGTCAAGGCCTAAAACCCGAAGATGTGAACGTGCTTAAGGTGCTCTACCTTGTGCGCTACGTTTCCTACGTTGAAACCACGCTTGGCAACATTTCTATCTTCATGGTTGACAGCATGGACGTGGACAAGGTGGCGCTGCGCGAAAACGTAAAGGCTTCGCTTAGCCGCCTGGTAAACGAAAACTACGTTGCACGCCAAGGCGATAAATACAACTTCTTAACCAATCAAGAGCAAGACATCGAGCGCGCTATCAACAATACCGAGGTTGAATCGGCCGAGGTTATTGACGAAATCAAGAAAACCCTGTTCAGCGACTTGTATACCGAGCGCAAACTTAGCCACGGCGCTAACAACTTCCCGTTTGATTGTTACGTGGACGATTCGCTTTATGGTGCCTCTAAGGGCGGTATGAAATTAAACGTAATCACCTTGGCCGATTCTCTTTCGCAGGCATCCGATGGCGAGCTTGAGCTGAAGTCGACCGAAGAGGCCATGGTGGTGCTTTCCAACGAAAGCGACTACTACGATGTTTTGCTTAACGCCGCAAAAATTCGCAAGTACGTGCGCACGCAAAACGTTTCGCAGCTCGATCCAACCACGCAAGAGATTATTGGCCGTAAGCAAAAAGAAGCCAACTTCAACATTGGAGAAGCCAAAACCTTGCTGGCCAATGCAGTGGTTAATGCGCGTTGCGCAGTAAACGGCCATATGGAGCAGGTTCGTGCTACCAATGCCAAGCAGGTGTTTGACCAAGTGCTAGAAAAGCTGGCAAGTGCTGTGTTTAGCAAGGCCAACTACATTACGGCTCCGGCAGAATCGGACGAAGATGCTCGCCGTACGTTGCTGGGCACGGTGCAAGGCACGCTGGAAGGCATGGAAGCCCCCAACGCCCCTGCTGTGGCCGAAATGCGCCAGTTCCTAGAGCTGCAAAATCAAATTCACCAAAAGCCAACCATGGGCGACGTTCAGCGCAAGTTCCAGGCAAAGCCTTATGGCTGGCGCGATGTGGATGTTGCCTTGGTCGCAGCCCAGCTAATTGCCGCGCAAGAAGCCACGCTTTCATTTGGAGGCCAAAAGCTCGCCAACAATAATCCGCAAACAGTTGAGTGCTTACGCAAGCAGGCCGATAAAGCAGTGCTCGAAAAGCGTGTGCGCGCCGCCGACCATCTGCTTAAGAAGGCCGCTGCAATTCTGAAAGACTTCAACGGCAAAACCGTTTCGCCTTCCGATGAAGATGCCCTTACCGCCAATATCCTAGAAGCGCTGAAAAACGCAAAGGAGCATTGTGCCGAGCTGATTCAAAACAACTTCCGCGGTATTGAACCCCAATACCCGTACCCTGGGCGCAAAATTATCGAAGAAGGGGCACATGCGGTAAGCCAAGTGCTTGAAAACCAAGCAGACCAGGTAGCCTTCCTGAACTCGCTTATCGAAAACGAAGATGCTCTGCTCGATTTTGCCGAGGACATGGAAGACGTAGACAAGTTCTTTGATACCCAAAAGCGTGTATTCGATGAATCGGTTGCCCAGCTTGCCAAGGTAGCCAAAGACACCATGTACCTAGAGGGCAATCAGGAAGCCCAGGATGCCATTGCCAGCACTAAGCAAATTCTTGAAATGCCAAAACCCTATGGCAAAATCCAAGAGCTTTCGCTCTTGCAGGGCAACTTGGAAAAAGCCCACAGCAGCGTGGTGCAGGCAGCTCGCAACAAGCTGTTGGATGCCATTGCCAACGAAAGGGAAGAGGCCGCCAAATACGTTGTCAAGCAAGATGAGTGCGCAGATGTTGCCAAAGCGGCACTTTCTACGGCAAGCAAAGGCATCGAAGCTCTTGAAGGCCGAGTGCATAGTGCCGAAACGGTGTACGACCTTAATGCATTAAAGGCCGAGCTTGATACCTGGGCAAACACTGTTTATGACCGAATTGATAAGGCAGTAGCGGAAGAAAGGGCAAGGCGCGCAAAGGGAAGCAAGCCCGGCACGCAACCGGTTGAGCCCCCTAAACCGCAGCCTAAAACCAAAACCGTTAACCGCACCTTCGCTTTTTCACGAAGCACGCTTGGCAGTGAAGCAGAAATTGACCAATACCTGGCAGAAGTTAAGCAAAAGCTTGTTTCCGAGCTAGAAGGCTACGACTCTATCAGGCTGAGCTAGCGTTGCATCATTAGGCTTTTACGGCAATAGCAATAAACGGAATGTCGTCACCGCGCGAAAGGAATGCTCCATGAACGATACCGCTATCAAAAATTTCTGCCTGGAGGCCCGCCACGACCTCGAGGCGGCGGTTGAGCTGCAGGCCGTGAGGTACGGCATCGTGGAGCAGGGCGCCCCCGATGCGGGCGCGCAGGCGGTGGGCGGCATGGCCCTGTCCGAGCAGGAGCGGGCCCAGCGCGCCCAGCTGCTGCAGATGCAGGCGCAGCTGGGCCACGAGCAGCTGGTGGTGCGCGCGGCCTATACCTGGTTCAACCGCCTGGTGGCCATCCGCTACATGGAGGTGCACGGCTACCTGCCCAGCGGCGTGCGCATGCTCAGCGCCCCCGACGGCTCGTTCGCGCCGCAGGTGCTCAAGGAGGCCCTGCACGTGGGCATAGCCGGCATCGATAGGGCCCGCGTGGCGCAGCTTCTGCAGAGCGGCCAGGACGAGCCGCTGTTCCGCTACCTGTTCCTGCTGCAGTGCCAGGAGCTGGCCGAGTGCATCCCCGCCGTGTTCGAGCCGGTGGGCGCCGCCATGGAGCTCCTTTTGCCCCAGGGCCTGCTTCGCCAGGGCGGCGTGGTTCACAAGCTGCTGGACCAGCTGCCCGAGGCCGGCGAGGACGGCAGCCCTTCGGACACCTGGCAGAAGGTGGAGGTGCTGGGCTGGATGTACCAGTTCTACAACTCCGAGCTGAAGGACGCCTTCTTCAAGTCCAAGCGCAAGGCCGCGGCCGAGGACATCGCTCCCGCCACCCAGCTGTTCACTCCCGAGTGGATCGTTCGCTACATGGTGGAGAACAGCCTGGGCCGCCTGTGGATGCTCAACCACCCCGAGAGCCAGCTTGCCGGGCACATGGACTACTACATCGAGCCCGACGCGGACCACGAGGGCTTCATCAGCATCGAGAGCCCCGAGGACATTGCCTTCTGCGACCCCGCCTGCGGCTCCGGCCACATCCTCAGCTACGCCTTCGAGCTGCTTTTCCGCATGTACCAGGAGGCGGGCTACCGCGAGCGCGAGATACCCAGCCTCATCCTGCAGAGGAACCTTGCCGGCATGGAGATAGACCCGCGCGCCGCCCAGATAGCCAGCCTGGTGCTGGCCATGCGCGCCCGCGAGCACGACCGCCGCTTCTTCACCCGCG
>CAVFVF010000063.1:0-5942 GCA_963625925.1 Eggerthellaceae bacterium
TAGCAGGGCTGGTTGCACTATTTGTGCTGGCCGGGCGCAAGCGCGTGGGCCGCACCATTATTGCGGGCGCCGCGCTGGTGGGCGCATTGCTGCTGGCGCTGGGCGTTTGGGCCGTGGTTGACTTCAACGGGCTGTTCACCTGGATGCACACCATGCTGTTTGCTCAGGGCAATTGGACGTTTAGTTCCACTTCGCTGCTTATTCAGCTGTTCCCCGAAGCGTTTTGGGCAGCCATGGCCGCGCTTTGGGTAGTGGCCAGCCTGGTGTGCGCTGCCATTGCCGGCATTATCGGGAAGGTTATCGCGCTTTAGGCTAAGCGCGCACTCCAAGCACGGCGAAGACCGAACCGCATCCAAGCGCAACGAAGGACGAACCGCCCCCCACGCACAACATTGCGCTTTGGGCCGACCCCCCCAAATACAACGAAGGCCGAACCGCCTCCAAGCGCAACGAAGGCCGACCCCGCGCAAAGCAGGGCCGGCCTTCTTTCATTCGTGCGTAGTGGCTAGAGCGTTAACGAGCAGCATTTAAGCCAAGCGGCTCTGCAGCTCCTTCGCGGCAGCAGCCTTGTCGAAGTTGCCGCCGGTCTTTTGCGTAAGGGCGCCCATTACCTTGCCCATTTCCTTTTTGGTGGTTGCACCGGTTTCGGCCAACACCGATTCGATAAGGGCCGTAAGCTCATCGCCCGCAACCTGCTTGGGCAAGTAGCTTTCCAGAATTTCTACCTGAGCAGTAAGCGTGTCGGTACGCTCCTGGTCGGTGCCGGCTTTGATGGAGCCGTCCAGCGTTTCCTTGGTTTGCTTGATGGTGCGCTTGAGCATTGCGTCAACGTCGGCCTGAGTAATTTCGCGGCGCTCGTTAACCTCGATGTTCTTAACCTCGCCCAGCACCTGGCGCAAAATGCTCAGACGCGGCTTGTCCTTGGCCTTCATGGCGTTCTTAATTTCTTCGCGAAGCTCGTCGTAATTCATGCGTTCCTCCTAATACTTCCCGCCCATTATACGCGCCCGCACATTAATGGCCGGACGTGCAAACCGAAACAGCCGAAGCGCAAGCCAAAACTGCCGAAGCGCAAGCCAAAACGCAAGCCAATTGTAAGAATGCCCTGCCCTTTGCGAATGAACGCATTAACGGGGCGTAGAATGACCAAGCACCAACAACCATCAAGAAAGGCCCGCTTTGAAGTTCACGCAAACCTGGAATGCATTTTTTAACCGCACGGTTCCCAACGTGGTTTTGCGCATTGTGGTTATGTTCGTGGGCGCTTCGTGCGTGGCGGCATCGGTTGGCCTAACGCGCGCAACCGGCCTGGGCACTTCGCCTATTTCTTGCTTCCCAACTGCGCTTTCATACATCACGCCATTTAGCATTGGCGTTTGGACGTTTGTGTTGAACTTCGCCTTTGTGCTGGGCCAAATTGCCCTGCTGCGCCGCGAGTTCAACCCGGTTCAGCTGCTGCAGCTACCCTATGTTTTTGTGTTCAGTGCACTTATCGACCTGTTCGTGTACCTGTTCAACTTCCTGCCCATGCCCAACTACCCCGCCCAGCTGCTGTGGAGCGTAGTAGGCTGCTTCCTAACCGCAATTGGCGTGTTCTTGCAGGTAAAAACGCGCTTTTTAACCCTGCCGGGCGAAGGCATTTCGCTGGCAATCTCGCACGTATTCAAGATCGACTACCCCAAGGTAAAGATCGGCTTTGACACCACCAATGTGGTAGTTGCCGCGGTTACTTCGCTGGTATTTGCCGGCGGGCTGTTTGGCGTGCGCGAAGGCACCGTGCTTTCGGCATTAACCGTGGGCGCCATCGTTGGCCTGTACAACCGCGCTATGCCCAATTTCGAAACCTTCTGCCCTGTTCAGGGCCACATTGTTCTTACCGCTGCAGGCGTTACAGCAGATGAAGACGCACCCGCGCAGCCCCAGGGCGAAGATGCTCCGCTGGTGGTTACCATCGGGCGCCAGTACGGCAGCGGCGGCCGCGAAATTGGCCAGCTGGTTGGCAAAGAACTGGGCATTCCGGTGTTTGACCATACGCTCATAGACCTTGCAGCTAAAGAAGGCGGCTTAACGCGCGAATTCGTTGCCGCGCACGACCAAGAAGTGCGCCACGGCCTGCTGTACAACCTGTACATGCAATCCGGCAACGAATACGGTGCCGACCCCAACCAGATGGACCCCATTTGGCTGGCGCAGGCGCACGCCATTACCAAGCTGGCCAGTGCGGGCAGCTGCGTTATTGTGGGCCGCTGCGCCAACTTCATCTTGGAGGGGCGCAGCAACGTGTTCGACGTGTTTGTGCACGCACCGGCCCAGCCGCGCGTCGCTCGCGTTATGAAGCGCGAGGTTATTTCGGCCGAAGAAGCCGAGCGTCGCATTGAGCGCATTGACCGCGAGCGCGCCGAGCACTGCCGAATGTTTGCAGGTAAACAATGGGGCGCCAGTCAGTACTACCAGCTGTGCCTGGATTCTTCTATAGAAGAGCCCGCCGAATGCGCCAAGCTGGTTGCCAAGCTGGCACGCCGCGCCTACCCCAAGGCCCCGCTTGCGCCCACGCCCGAAAAACCCAAAGCTAAATAAATCGCAGCAAGGGCCCAAACCATAGCGCCGCAGCAGGGATGCTTGCCGGCATAAATCGTGCGCACCAAAAAGCACCGCGCGCACAAACCAAGAGTTCTTGTTGCGGCAGCGGCCGTACGCAGCCAGTTCGTATATCATTACGAACGTACTAATTGAAAGGAAGCACAGATGACCGATACGCCCAAGCCCGTCCGTGTTCGCTTTGCGCCCTCGCCCACCGGCGAGCTGCACATTGGCGGCGCCCGCACTGCAATTTTCAACTGGGCTTTTGCCCGCGCTATGGGCGGAACCTTCGTCCTGCGCATCGAGGACACCGACCCCGAGCGCTCCACCGAAGAAAACAAGCAGGTTATCTTGCGCGGCTTGCGCGGCCTTGGCCTTAACTGGGACGAAGGCCCCGAGGTTGGCGGCGAATACGGCCCCTACCTGCAAACCGAGCGCTTTAGCACCTACACCGCTGCACTCGAGCAGCTTAAAGCCAAGGGCGCGGTGTACCCGTGCTTCTGCACCAAAGAAGAAATCGACGCCAAGCGCGCCGCAGCCGAAGCGGGCGAAGGTGGCTATTCCGGCTACGACCGCACTTGCCGCTGCATTAGCGCCGAAGAAGCGCAAGCCCGCATCGATGCAGGTGAACCGCACGTTTGGCGCTTGAAGGTGCCCGAAAACCACGGCCCCATCGAATTCGACGACGCAGTTTATGGCCACATGAGCTTCCCGGCCGACGTTATGGACGACATGATTCTGGTGCGCAGCGACGGCAGCCCCACCTACAACTTTGCTGTTGTTTGCGACGACACCAACATGGCCATCACCCATGTAATCCGCGGCGACGACCATCTTTCCAACACCCCGCGCCAGATTCTTATCTACGAGGCACTGGGTTACGAGGTACCCACGTTTGCGCACCTTTCCATGATTTTGGGCAGCGACGGCCGCAAGCTTTCCAAGCGCCGCAACGCCACCAGCGTTGAGCAGTACCTGAAGATGGGCTACCTGCCCGACGCGCTGGTAAACTTCCTGGCGCTTTTGGGTTGGAGCCTGGACGGCGACACCACCATCATCCCGCGCGATGTGCTGTGCCAAAACTTCAGCCTGGATCGCATTACCAAGAAGGATGCCATCCTGGACGAAACCAAGCTGGACTGGATGAACGGCGAATACATCAAGGCCATGGGCGCCAGCGCCTGGGTAGATGCCGAAGCCCCCTTCCTTATTGAGGCCGGCCTTACCACCCAAGAAGACATTGACGCGCGCCACAGCTGGTACGAAAAGCTGTACCCGCTGGTGGCCGAGCGCATGAAGCGCCTTACCGAAGGCCCCGAAAAGCTGGCGTTCATCTTTGCAGGCGAAGAGGTTGAGCTGGACGAAAAGTCGGTTCAGAAGAACCTGCTTAAAGAAGGCTGCCGCGCCGATGAGGTTCTGGCCGAAGTGCGCGCCATTTTGGCCGACGAGAGCATTGCCTGGGAGTGCGACCCGCTGCAAGATACGGTAGCCGAGCTGGCCGAAAAGCTTGATTTGAAGAAGAAGCTCATCTTCCAGCCCATCCGCGTGGCCATTACCGGTTCGCAAGTATCGCCCCCGCTGTTTGAGGCCATTGAGCTGATGGACCGCGCAACGGTTGTTGCCCGTCTGGACAATTCCATGACCAAGGTGTTTGGCTAAGGCGCACGGTGCCTACCGAATTCGAAAACAACGAGCTTAAAACGGCCTCGGTTGCTGGCAATTCCGCCGGCGCCGAGGCTTCATTTGTTGCACCCGAAGGAGATTTAAGCGAAGCCGAAGTGGCCACCAAGCCCGGCGCTTCCGCTGGCGCTAATGCCGCGCCCACAGCCGAGCCCGGCGCGGCCGCCCCCACAGCCGAACCCGACGCACCCGCCGAGGCTGCGCCTGAGGCCGAACCCACCAACCCCTTTCCGCGCGAGCGCATTGTGGCGCTGCCTTCTTGGTGCACCGCCACGCTAGGCACAGGCTGCCAACGCTGCGCCGTGGCCTGCCCTGCCGGGGCCATCACCTTCAACGATGCGCACGAGCCCGCAATTAACGAAGAGCTGTGCACCCGCTGCGGCCTATGCGCCGGCGTGTGCGACGCCTTTGCCTGGGAGCGCTTTACCTTAGAAGACCTTCTGCAGCGCGCCATTCTAGAAAACGAAGAAGAAGGCAGTGCCTGCTTTACCTGCAACGACCACCTGTTTGAAGGCGTGGCACCGCGCAGCAACGTTTTTGTGCTGCCCTGCCTGGCCGCCGTGCCTCCCGAGTTTTGGTGCGCGCTTTTGGCCGCGGGCGTAAACACGCAGGTGTACCTAGACAACGCCTATTGCGAAAACTGCCAAACCGCAGGCCAGCTGGGCCCGGCTTTATGGGCGCACGCGCTGGAAACCGGCGAAGATTGGGCCGGCGGCACTATAACCCGCGTAAAAGAATTGCCCGAGCGCGAGCTGCTGCTAACCGCCATGAGCCACGCCGATGCGCAAGACCGTCGCGGCATGATTAGCGCCTTGGTGCAAGAAACGCGCGAAGTGGCCGATGGCACTCACCGCAAGCGCAATGCCGCAGCCGTGGCCGATTTCCGCGAAAAGCAAGAGCGCATGCATGCCCAGGCACGCATTGGCAGCGAAGAAACCGCGCATAGCGCATGGGCGCCCAAAACACGCCCCTGGCCTCGCCAAGAGCTTATGGTTCAAGCCGCACAAGCAATGCCTGGCCGTGCGGGCTTGATTGAACGCTACTGTTCTACCACCGCCTGCCAAACCTGCTGCAAGGCCGGCAAGTGCGCAGACGTTTGCCCTACCGGCGCCCGCACCCTTAGCGAAGAAGAAGCCTGCCCCAAGGTGGATCCTAAAAAGTGCACCGCCTGCGGCGCCTGCATTGCCAACTGCCCCAGTGGCGCGTGCGATTTCAAACCCATCACCGCGCAGGAATACTGCTAGGGCGCTAGGGCAACTTCCATCTGCCAGAAATTACGCTTGCGTAACCGCTTTGCCCGGCTGCGTGCTGGGGCGATAGCATGGCTTAAAACACAACGATTTCTGGTGTTCTGAAAGGAAAACCATGCCCAATACGCCCGACCCTAACTACTGGGGAAACCCGCCGCAAACGCCTGTTTCCAGCAACGCGCCCGCTCAGCCCGCACAGCAGGCTGCACCCGCACAGCCCCAGCCGCCCGTGCAGCCGGCTCCTGCAGCCACGCCAGCACCAGGCACGCAGCCAGCGGCTCAACCTGCACCCCAGCCAGCAGCGCAACCCGCGCCCCAACCTCAACCGGCACAGCCAGCCGCACCCGGCTCTGCAGCTACGCCCCAAGCGCAACCAGCACCTGCAGCTCAGCCGTCCGCGCAGCAACCCCCAGCACCCGGCGCCACCCCGTC
>CAVFVF010000064.1:0-5820 GCA_963625925.1 Eggerthellaceae bacterium
GGCCGGTCTGCCAGTCGCCCGTGCCGGCAGCGCTTGCCAGCAACTGCCCGCTTTGCCCAAGGCCCGATGACGAAGAAGTGCAGAACGGGATAACCTTCTTGCCAGCGAAGTTGTTGTCCGCTGCGAAGTGGTCGCACGGCCAGGCGGCAATTCCCCACCAGATGGGGTATCCAACAAGCACCGTGTCGTAATCGGCCCAGTTGTCGGGCGCAGTCTTTACGAGCGGCACGTCGCGCTGGCTTTCGTTATCGTGCTCAACCGATACGCGGCTGCTAGAGTTCGTCCAATCCAGATCCGATTCTGAATACACCTGCGTGGGCACGATTTCAAACAGGTCGGCGCCTAGTTCGTCGGCTGCGGTTTCGGCCACAGCACGAGTGTGGCCCTGGGCGGAATAGTAGGCAACTAGAATCTTGCCAGAGCCGCTTTCAGGGGTCTCTTGCGTGCTTGCAGACGACTGCGACGATTGCTGCGCCTGGCTGCCGGTGGCATTAGATTGCTGCGCCTGGCTGCCACTCGAGTTTGACGTCCCGCCCTGATCGGAGGATGCGCAAGCAGATAGCAACCCGCCCATGGCAAACGTCGCAGCAGCAGCACCACCGATTTTCACAAAGTTCCTTCTTGAAATAAATTCGTTACTCATATTCATTCCTCGATTCTGCACTTCGAAATTACCAACTACCATGAACGCAAAGCGCCGCAACAGCGCCCAGATACAGCTACCAGTTCTTCTTGTCCTGACGGCAGTCGTGGTTGCTCTTGCGTTCCTCGATGATCTGCGCAAACCACTGAATCATGTTGGGGTCTGCATGGCTGAAGAAGCTGGAGGTTTTGGTGTCCAGCGCGGCAATCTGCGCCATCTCTTCGGCGGTCAGCTCAAAATCAAACACATCAAGGTTTTCCTCCATGCGCTCGCGATGCACCGACTTCGGGATAACCACCACGCCACGCTGCAAGTTCCAGCGCAACATTACCTGTGCAGTCGTCTTGCCGTGAGAGGCCCCAATTTTGGTAAGCACATCGTTTTCAAACAGGCCGCCACGGCCCTCGCCGAACGGCGCCCAAGCCTCGGGCACAATGCCGTATTTGGCTTCCCATTCTTGAAGTTCGGTGTTCTGGTTCAGGGGGTGGCGCTCCATTTGGTTGACCATGGGCTTGACGTCGTTGAACTCGCAGAATTCAACCATGCGGTCAACGTAGAAGTTCGAGATGCCAATAGCGCGCACCTTGCCTTCCTCGTAAAGCTTCACTAAGTCGCGCCAAGCACCAAACGCATCACCGAAGGGCTGATGCAATAGCACCAGATCGATGTAGTCGGTCTTAAGCTTGCGCAACGATTCTTCCACCGAAGCACGCGTGGCGCCTTCGCCGTAATGCTCCAGCCATACTTTGGTGGTAAGGAAGAGCTCGCTGCGGTCGATGCCAGATGCCGCAACAGCAGCGCCAACCTGCTCTTCGTTGAAATAACTCTGTGCTGTGTCGATGTGGCGGTAGCCAACCTCAAGCGCATCGCGAACGCAGCGCTCGCATTCTTCTTGCGTAACCTGGTACACACCGTAGCCAAGTTGAGGCATCTTTACGCCGTTGGAAAGCTCTACATGCATCATTTTGTTTTGATCGAAAGTCATAACCGCTCCGTTTCGTTATCGTTTTAACTTGACAATGCGGTTATAGCAACCGATAGTAACTATCGGTCAATAGCTATTTACAAATTTTTTGGAGTAACAATGCCTCATGCTCATGCAGAAAAACCCAAAAGCAGCAAGCAGACCGCAAACGCACCCAAGCACGTAAAAGCTTCGGGCAAGCTGCTCACTATGATGCAGGTTTGCCGCGAAGCGGATATGACCTATCAAACCCTGAAGTTTTACTGCAATCAGGGCCTTGTGCCAAATGTGAAGCGAGACAAGAACAACCGTCGCGTGTTCGACGAGCGCGACTTGGAATGGGTGAAAAGCCTCACCTGCCTGAAGAAATGCGACATGAGCATCGACGAAATGCGCGAGTACCTGCAACTTTGCTTGCAAGGGGAGGGGAGTATTCCAGAGCGAAAAGTTATGCTTGCCGAAAAGCGCGAACACTTACTTGAGCAGCTGGCGCAAATTCAGGCAAGCATCGATTACATCGATTGGAAACAGGGCTTCTATGATGATGTGCTGGCAGGCCGTACGGAATACTTCAGTAATCTTGTGCCATTGGACGAATAGCGGCGCCGTTTGCGACAATCAAAAATAGAAGGCAGTAACCGACATCACTCAGGAAGGCTAGCTATGGAAAACCTTATGAGCAAAGATTCCGCAGGTGCAATGCACGCATCACCTGAAAACATCAAAGGAAAAGTTCTTGGCGACTACCTTATTGAGCTTCCAGTTCTGAAAGAAGTCGACTACGCTGCAATCGAAAAAAAATGCAAGGAAACGCTTTGTGCGGCCGGGTGTTCCGCCATCTGCAAAAAGCTTAACAACGGCGATATGGTAGTAGGCAGATCAATGGATCTTGGCTACAGCCATAACCCAGCTTATGTCGTTAAGACCGACACTCAAAACGGCTATAAAACTGTTGGTTTCGCATACAACCCCTATTTCGGGACAACTTATGACGAGGCTAGGGAAATCGGCATCACGCAAGACGAACTTACAGCGGTGCTGCTTTCAACATACGATGTAATGAACGAAAAAGGCCTGTATATCGAACTCGATATGAGGCTTGTTCAGCCCGACTGGACGAACATCGCAATGACCACTGGTACAAACCCAGATGCGGATATTAGCCTGTGTTACCCAGCAGTACTCAGGTATTTTGGCGAAAAGTGCGCAACGGTTGACGAGGTGCTCGAGCTTGCACAAAACGTGAATGCCTATGACATGGTCCTTGGCGATATGAGGTGGTCTGGGGCATATCTCGTTGCAGAGGCTTCCGGTCGTCATGGCATTCTGGAAATCGTCGATAACAAGTTCGTATGGACTGAGGGCGCAGAGTGTCATGCGAATTTCTACATCAATGAGGAGTATAAGGATAGGGCCGTTTTCGGCGACGGCTTTGGCAGATACGAAGTTCTTATGGGCGGCATAGCGGACGTCAAAACTGAAGCCGACATGATGGAGCTCATCAAAAAGGTTAAATATTCGCAGGTCGAAGATCCTGACAATTGCATCTTCGATCCCAGGGGCGAAACCACGGGCTACATAGGTAACCCCGATGACGCAGACGCCTACATCACCATTGAAATGGCTAAAAGCGAAAAGTACAAAGAAAAGATCATGTCCGTTCTGCGAGAAGATGGCAAACGACTGCGTTCTTTGACGATTGATCAGCTCAGAGACGAGCCGACTACATGGATTAGCGCTTGGCAGTGCGTCGCTAACTGCAACAAGCGCACCATAAAGGTAATCTTTTTCGAAGACGACGATTTAACGTTTGATTTCGCAATTTAAAAAGCGCGGTATGAAATTCACGGGTGCAACGATTATTTTTAATTGAATAGCCAAAGATTCTATTCCTTAAATCAACCCCGTGACCTCGTGTTACAATAAAACTATGGTTAGCTGCGCGACGCGTTGGTAGCCAGCCTCCACATTTATGGCGTACTGCCAACACAGGTTTTGAAAGGCAGGCAGTTTTATGGATAAAGCCAAAAGCGACCCTGCTATTCAGGCCGATTACATTCTAAAGAACGCCAACATTTACACCGTCGATAAGCAACAGCCCCACGCCTCAGCGCTCGCCATTAAAGATGGCAAGTTCGTCTACGTTGGCGACGAAGCGGGCTTGGCCGGATTCGAAGGCGAAGTTCATGACGCTGGCGGAAAATTCATCATGCCAGGCATGTTTGATTCACATGCTCATATTCCTTGCTCCCTTGCAATGTGCTTGTTCAAGTACCCTGTGATTAATCAGCGGGGCAAAGAGGCAACTCTTGCAGACATAGCCCAGAAAGTGCATGCCGACGCCGGCGACCCTGTTCACTATTTCATGATTCGCCAACTTTGGATGCAAGGCGAAAGAATCAGCAAAGAGGATTTGGATGCGATCACAACCGAAGAGGGCATCTATGTTCTAGAAGAGGAACCTCACTTCGGCTGGTGCAACTCTAAAATGCTTGAAATGCTTGGTTACGACGACGGCACTCCCGACCCAGCTCCTGGCTTGTCGTACCTTGTGCGAGACGAAAACGGGCATTTGACGGGCGAAATCTACGAAGGGTGCTCAAGTGAAGCCACCTTAGCCGCTGTTGATAGCATAAGCGACGAGTACATAATCTCGGAGATTAAGCGACTCGATGCTTTTTGCAGGCAAGTTGGATTGACCACCCTTACCGAGTGCGCAATGCCGGCCGTGCCGGAATTCGGCGAGCGAGTTTATCGCATAATCGCCGAGATGGACCGCGCAGGTGAAATTTCAGTCGACATCAACGGCTCCTACGGCACGATGCTTCCAAAATATCTTCCCGACATAATGGAAGAGCTGAAACGCTACAACAAAGAATTCAACACCGAGCACCTAAAGGTTCGCACGCTCAAACTGTGGATAGACGGAACGTCCGCTATCTCAACCTCATATTTGCTCGAGCCGCGTTATGACAACGGCCTTGTCGGCGGCAAAATCTGCAGCGAAGAGAAACTAACCGAGCTCATAAAGGAATGCGACGCGAACGGTTTCGATGTGCACCTGCACGTCATCGGCGACGCCGCTATCAACATGTGCCTCAACGCCGTCGAAAAGGCGAATAAGGAACTTGGACGACCCATTACAAGCAAGGTGACGTTGGCTCATAACGAGCTTTGCTCAGATGCAGACATTCCCCGCTACGGAGAGCTTGGTGTATTCGCGAACTTCACCCCATGGTGGTTTGCTCCTCCTGCCGTATCCGGAGGATATGAGCACATGCAGAAGGCATTAGGCGAACGCTTCAGATACGAATATCGTGTCCGCGATATCATTGATGCAGACGGCACGGTTACTTTCGGTTGCGACCAAATTGGCTTTGGAGACTTCGCCAATTGGATTCCGTTTTTCAGCATGGAACTTGGTGTGACCCGTAGGTTCGATGAGAAAACGCTGAACGGCGACTATTTTGGAATCACCGACAATGCCCTTACGCCCGAGCAATCTTGCACTATCGAGGAACTGATTGAGGGCTATACGATTAACGGTGCTAAGCAAATTGGCCTAGAAGCTACAAAGGGCTCTATCACGGTGGGGAAAGACGCCGACTTCATAGTTTTACCAGTTGATCTTACGGCTGCTCCGGTTATTGGAATCAGCCATACCATGCCTGATGAGGTCTACTTTAAAGGCAAAAAGGTTTCCTAAGACCAGTACAGGTGGGTTCTTGAATTAACGAGGGCTTTGAAACTAAAGGAGGGTTGCATTTATGGCAGCAACAAGGATTTTCACGAACGGCAAGATCTACACCGTGAATGAAAGCCAGCCATGGGCGGAAGCCGTGGCAGTTGAGGGCGACAAGATCGTCTACGTCGGCAGCAACGAAGGCGCCATGAAGCTGGCGGATGCCAACACGGAAGTGGCCGATTTGCAAGGCAAAATGATGTTGCCCGGTTTCATCGATGGTCACATTCACCCGCTTATGGCAGCTGCTTTTGAAGGTGGAATCAATCTAGCTGATTGCGAAAATGAGCAAGACGTTTTGGATGCAGTAGCCGAATATGTGAAAGAGCATCCCGACAAGGACGCCTATTTTGGACAAGGCTTCATGGACGAGATGTTCGCCAGCTACAATCCTTTGGCGGACAGCTTGGACGCAATCTGCGCCGATAAGCCGATTTTGCTGGCATCCGCATCGTGTCACGGTGCTTGGTG
>CAVFVF010000065.1:0-5544 GCA_963625925.1 Eggerthellaceae bacterium
ACGGCCTCCAGCAGGCGGAAGGTGCCCTCCACGTTGGTGCGCAGGAACGGCTCGGGGTCGGCGATGGAGTTGTCGTTGTGGCTCTCGGCCGCGTAGTGCACGATGGCGTCGCAGCCGGGCACGATGCGCTCCAGAAGATCCGCGTCGCAGATATCGCCCACCACGAGCTCCACCCTATCGGCGGGAAGGCCCGCGATGTTCGCCCTATTGCCCGCATAGGTGAGCTTGTCCAGCACGGTGACGTGCACCTCGGGGTGCTCGCGCACGACGTAGTGCACGAAGTTGCTGCCGATGAATCCGCAGCCGCCGGTGACGATGATGTTCTTGGGCTCGAAAACCTCAGCCATGCTCTAGTCCTCCTTGGAAGAGATCTTGCCGTCGGCAACGCGGCGCAGGTGCTGGCCGTAGACGCTCTTGCCGTAGCGGCCCGCGGCGTCCAGCAGCTGGTCGTGGCCGATCCAGCCGTTCTCGAAGGCGATCTCCTCGGGCACGCACACGGGAAGGTCCTGGCTGCGCTCCACGGCGCGCACGAACTCGCCCGCCTCGTAGAGGCTCTCCATGGTGCCAGTATCCAGCCACGCATAGCCGCGCCCCAGCGTGACCACCGAAAGGCTGCCGTCCTCCAAGTACATGCGGTTAAGGTCGGTTATCTCGAGCTCGCCGCGGACGGAGGGGCGCACCCGCTTGGCCATCTCGCACACGCGGGAGTCGTAGAAGTACAAGCCGGTGACGGCGTAGTTGCTCTTGGGATGCTCGGGCTTCTCCTCGATGCTCACGGCGTTGAAGTCCGCATCGAACTCCACCACGCCGAAGCGCTCGGGGTCGTCCACGTGATAGCCGAACACGGTGGCGCCGCCCTGCTGCTCGGCGTTTGCCACGGCCTTACGCAGGTGACGGCTAAGCCCGTTGCCGTAGAAGATGTTGTCGCCCAGCACCAGCGCGCAGGGCTCGCCCGCGATGAACTCCTCGCCGATGATGAAGGCCTGCGCCAGACCATCGGGGGAAGGCTGCTCGGCGTAGGAAAGGCTGATACCGAACTGACCACCATCGCCCAACAAACGCTGGAAGTTGGGCAGGTCGGTGGGCGTGGAAATGATGAGGATGTCCTTGATGCCCGCCATCATCAGCACGGAGAGCGGGTAGTAGATCATGGGCTTGTCGTACACCGGCAAAAGCTGCTTGCTGGTTACGGAAGTGAGCGGGTACAGACGCGTGCCGCTGCCGCCCGCCAGGATAATGCCTTTCATTAATGCCTCCCAAGGCTAAAAATGCCGGCTTCGTTCAAGCCCTAAAAGCATGATGCTCGCCAGCTGCTTGTTCGTTAAATTGCGCACTAGCGCATTCTAAAGAATTATACCCTGTAGCCAACCTTGCCCCAGGCCGGCCAAGCCGTAAAAGCCAATGTGCAAAAAACAATCAAACCAGCCACAACCCAAAGCCCCATCCAAAATTCCAGCTTGCGAGCAAACCAATATATAATGTTCCCCATGAATTCAAACGCCGAAGCAAATAACGCCCTGAAAGCAATCCTGGTCATCCCCGCTTATAACGAGGAAGACTGCATTGTTGATGTGGCCAAAAAAATCGAAGCCGCAGGCTATGACTATGTAATAGTCAACGACGGTTCAATCGACTCCACGTTGAAAAAATGCCGCGAAAACGGCCTCAACGTACTGGACCTGCCCCGCAACCTTGGCATTGGCGGAGCGGTTCAAGCGGGCCACAAATACGCCCTTCGCAATGGCTACGACGTTGACATTCAGGTGGACGGCGATGGTCAACACGATATTTCATACATCCCTAAACTGCTCGAGGAAATCGAAAACGGCGCCGACTTGGTTATTGGCTCACGCTTTTTGGTGCAAACCGAGGGCTTTCAATCTACCTTCATGCGCCGTGTTGGTATCAAGTGGCTTTCGGGCTTACTGAGCCTTTTATACAAAACCAAGGTTACCGACCCCACTTCGGGCTTTAGGGCCAGTGGCAAAAAAGCACTGGAGCTTTTTTCATACACCTACCCTATCGACTACCCCGAACCAGAGTCCATTGCCGATGCACTTAACCATAAGCTTCGAGTTAAAGAAGTTTCCGTCGAAATGAAGGAACGCGCTGGCGGCGAATCATCTATCAAAGCACTTTCCGGCGCTTATTACATGCTTAAAGTGAGTCTTGCCATCCTAATCTGCAAGCTTGAAAACACTTCCCGCAGAAAGAAGGTCAACTAATGCCCTCTATCGCATCTTTGGCCTTAATCGCATTGGGCGTTGTGCTGTTTGGCTACGTGCTGCGCCTTGTTTCCCGCCGCAAAATCTTGCTTGGCTATTCGCTGCTGTGGTTTTTGATGGCAATCATCCTTATCATTTGCCCGCTTTTCCCAGATCCCATCTACCAGCTAGCGCACTTCTTTGGCATTGAACTGCCTTCTAACTTCATCTTCATTTTGGCCATCGTGTGTTTGCTGCTCATCTCGCTTTCTTTGAGTATCATCGCCAGCAAGCAGACTGCCTACCAAAAAACCTTGGTGCAGGAAGTGGCCCTGCTAAACAAGGAAATCGAATCCCTTAAGTCGAAGCAGTAGCGCTGCCGGGTACTTCGCAAATGAGCAAGCATTTTTATATCTATTCGGCAAACTATCTGCCCAACATTGGCGGAGTGGAAAAGTACACCTACTTCCTGGCCAAACAGCTAAAAGCCATGGGGCACGAAGCCACCATCGTTACCAACAACGTGTTTTCCCTCGCGCTGTTCGAAGAATTGGAAAACGGTGTAAAGATTTACCGCCTACCCTGCCATCCTCTTATCGGCGGCAGATTTCCGGCGCCCAAAAAAGGCAAGGAATTTAACAAGCTGTTCGACGAAATTACCAGCAGCCCTACCGACTACATTGTTATCAACACGCGCTTTTACCCACACACCTTCCTTGGCGTGCAACATGCCGAAAAAGCTGGCGTGCGGCCCATCGTCATCGATCACGGCTCGGCCTACCTAACTTTCGGCAACCCCGCAATCGATGTTGCGGTTAAGGCGTATGAGCACGCGGTTACCGCAAAGCTGAAGCGCCACAGCATCGACTTTTACGGCGTTTCGGGTGCCAGCGTAGAATGGCTTAAAACCTTTGGCATTAAGGGCTTGGGCGTTATAAACAACTCCATCGACGCCGATGAGTACCTGGCACAAGCATCGGAGCGCAACTTCAAAACAGAGCTGGCCGGTAGCGAGTGCTTCCTGGTTTCGTTCACTGGACGCCTTATCCCCGAAAAGGGCGTGCGCAATCTGCTAGAGGCGGCAAAGCTGCTCAAAAACGACCCGCAAATTCAGTTTGCCCTGGCGGGCGATGGCCCTCTTAAAGAAGAGCTAGAGGATAACAACCCTGGCAACATGCACCTGCTGGGACGCTTGGAGGCCGCCGACATTGCTTCCCTGTTAAAGCAGAGCGACTGCTTCTGCCTACCAACGCGCTCGGAGGGCTTTTCTACTTCGCTCTTGGAAGCGGCGGCTTGCTACACCACGCCGGTAATCACCAACGTGGGCGGCGTGCCCGAAATGATTCCAACGCCTGAATACGGCGTGATTCTAAAGTCGCAGAAGCCCGAAGAAATTGCCGAGGCCATCCGCAGTCTGAAGGCTAACCCCGCCCACAACGCGCAGCTGGCAAGCAACATTGGCCAGCGCGTGCGCAAAGAATTTTCGTGGGCAGCAACCGCCAATAAAATCATCGCTGCCTGCGAAAGGGCAAACCCAGGCAAATAAAAGGAGCGGAGGCCAAACCTCCGCTCCTTCATTGGCACCTCAGCCGGCAAAGCCCGACAGGCCACTAAGCCTGAACTTTCTCCAGCTCCTCGGCCTTCTTTACAGCAAGGAAGTGCGCAAACGCGATAGCGCACACACCTGCAGCGAACTTACCAACCAGAACAGGGACAATAAGCGAAGGCTGGAAGTTTGCCGTAAACGATAGGTGGTCTCCGAACAAAAAAGCACAGCATACGGCAAAGGCCAAGCAAATTACCTTGTCGCGCGCCTTAAGGTCTTTCACCATTGCCAGCAGCGCAAGCACATTAGCCGATGCAGCCAGCAAGCCAGCAGTTGCATCGGACGAAAGGCCAAACACCTTGCCCAGCTTGGCCAACGGCAATGCCAAATACTTCCTAATGAGGTACACCATGGGGAATGCACCGCACAGCATCATGCCAATGGCGCCAGCCGTTTCGAGCGCGCGGAAAATATCTTCGTCATCTGCGATGATGGGGTCGAATCCAAACGAGCCAAACAGTGTGCTCCAAAGGCCTGTGAAGTATTCCACCACTACAAGCGCAAACACAATCTTAAGAGCGCCTTCCATTACACGCCCAAACACAATAAAGCCTTTGATCATGGCGTCGGGCTTGAACTTCAAACCCAGAGCCAGCACCACGCAGATAATGATGAGCGGCACCAAATTAACGCCAATTTGCGCCCAAGAAAGTGCAAGCTGATACGTTGCTTCGGCATTGGTAGAAACAATTTCGCGAACTACCGGCTGCGAAAGAGCGATGATGGCGCTTGCCACAAACACGCCAACGGGAATAGCCAAAAGGCCGCTCATAACGCCCAAGGCAAGATACTTGCGGTCTTCTTTTTCTAGCATCTTCAGCGCAACAGGAATGGTAAACACAATGGTGGCGCCTGCCATGTAGCCCGTCATCATGGCCATAATCCAGCTCTCGCGCGTTTGGCTAAGGGCATCGGCCAACTGGTAGCCACCCATATCTACGGCAATAAACGTAGTTGCAGCCATTGCAGGGTCGGCACCTAATGTGCTGAATGCGGGGCCGAACACCGTTTCAACAAACGCAGTAAGGTACGGCGCCGAAGCCATAATGCCCGCAACAGGCAAAAAAATTGGGCCAATGGAATCGATGCCGGCAACAAACTGCCTGCCAATTTCCCATTCCGGCTTGAAGGCAGAAGCCAGAGCGCCCGCCATCGCGCAAGCCATGATGATGTACACCACCACAGTACCTATCATTTCCATGCGAATTTCCTTTCGTTCGCCATTCAGTTCAATTGAGATATGAGGCTACGCGGCCTGGTCGTACAGCCCAAGCGCCAAAGAGGAATAGCTCTTGGCGCAGCGATACCACAGGTACAGCCATTCCCCTACTGGGTCACCCGAAGCTTCTTTGTACAGGGCCCAAACAAACCAGTAATATGCAGCCAAAGCAACATAGGCCAAGCAATGCCGCTCTTCTTCTGGCTTGGCAGGGCGCCCAAAATACACTTGGATAACGCGCTTGGCCTCTTCAACCGTGTAATCAGAGCAGCAGATGAAGGTGCCCAGGTCGGAAGCATAATCGGACATGGCGGAATATTCCCAGTCAATAAGGCTCATTGCTTCACCTTTAACCAGAAAGTTAGGTGCGTAAAAATCGTTGTGACACAGGCAAGGCTCAACTCCATCGCCCTTCACGCAAGCATCCAAGCGCTCGGCGGCCCGCCGAAGCTCGTCGTAGTCGGGGAATTTGGGGTACGAACAGCCATTGAGCAAGTTCATGATCTCGCGAGCCT
>CAVFVF010000066.1:0-5354 GCA_963625925.1 Eggerthellaceae bacterium
TCTTCGCGGCGGCGGCATCGGGCTCCACCGTGAAGGCGAACTGGCCCGCCGTCATTGCGTGGCCATTCAGGGTCTTCGCAATTTCCACGCCCGCAACGGCCGAGTAATCAACCGTGGTGCGGAAGGTGTTTTCGAACGTGGTACTTCCGCTGGTGGCGCATACGGCGGAAAGGGCATTGTCGTCGTTGGCCGTTACCGCAACGCGCAAGGTAAGCGTGTGCGTGTCGTAGGTGATGCCCGCGGCTTTGCTCGCTTCCGCGGGAATGTCCTGGGTAACCTTGAACGTGTAGGTGCCGGCCTTCTTGAACTTTACTTTGCCGAAGTTGAACGGCCGGGCATCGCTGCCGCCGCTTGCGCCGCCGACCTGGGCGCTCGTGGTGAGGGCTTGGTCTTCGCCCTGTGCGTTGGCACCTGCAACAACGCCATTATCGATGGCGGCCTGCGTGGCGTCATCGGCCGCAGCAAGGGTGAAGCCGAAGCTGTCGCCACTTGCCCAGTTGCGGCCCGAAATGCTGGCAGCCATGCCTACGCTGGCGGTGTCGAGCAGCGCGGGCTGCGCCTCTGTGGCCTGGTTGGTGATGGTAACGCCGTAGCTCCACCACGGGTTAAGGTTGCCTGTAATCTGATCGGTCGTCGTGGATTTGGCGTTGCCGTTAACAATCCTCGTATATTGAGTGGTGTAACCGGCTTTGGGCAGCTGCGTTACGGTGTAGCTAATGTCGTGAGGCAGCTGCAGTACCTTTTGCTCTCCGCCCTTCAGGGTAAACATGGTTTCGCCCTGCTCGTTGAAGGTGGCCTTGCCCGCATCTTTGCCGAAGGTGCCGCTGACGGGTTTGCCGTCTTTGTCGGCAAGCTTCACAGTAACGCTGAATTCGTCGCTAGCGTTGCCGCCGTTATTAACGGCGCCTACCGTTAAATCGGCAAGTTTCGCATCCTTGCTAGTCGGATTAGTGCCTGCGGCAGGGTAATCGCCGGCGGATTCCACCGTAGCAGCGTTGGTCACAGAGCCGTTGTTAAACGCAGCCGACTCCACCTTCGCCTTGTAGGAAACCGTTACGGTAGAGCCCGCTTCCAGGTGATCCAGGCCCCACGTAAAATAGCCATCCTCAGAAAGCGACACGCTCCCGGTGCCCCGAACGTCGTAGCCAACAGAACCGTCCACATAGCTCGTGCCATCGGGAACCTTGTCGTAAACATTAAGCTTGCTTACGCCCTTGGGCACGGGGAACGATATGGTGTAGGTAAGCTCATCGCCCAAAGAAACCGAAGTGCTGTAAGAAGCTCCTTCAACAGTCAGCCTTGGAATATCGAAGCTAACCTCATTGCTTTTCGCCTCGATGCCGGCAATGGTTGCGCTTGCAGCATCGATAATATGGCCAGAAACGTAGTTGGCTTCAATAACTTTTACTTTGAACGAAACAGTGCCCGTACCCTGGGCATCAACGCCATCGATCGTCCACTTCAGCTCGTGGTGAGTTTCATCGTAGACGGCATCATCGCCAGCAGAGCCTTCAACGTAAGTGGTGGCATGGGGCAGTTCATCGATAAGCACAACTTGCGCGGCTGCGGGGCTGCCATCGGCGTCCGTCGCAAAATTCTTGTAGGTGATGGTGTAAGTAATCTCGTCGCCCGGACTTACCAGATTGTTGTCAATGTCGTAGGTTTTCCCGTCGCGGGTGATGGAACCCGCCAAAACGGGCTTCATGGAGGTGTTGGTAAACGTTGCATTGTTGTCATCAACTGCCTGGCTGGCTTCCGGCACCGCTGCACCAGAATCGTCCGTCAGCTTAATAAGCTTCACCGAATCGATGTAGAGCTTTCCTTCGGCGACGTTTTCTTTAACGGTAACGGTGGCCTTATAGCTAGCGCTCGAGTAGGCGAACGCTCCCAACTGCGCAGGCTTAACCTGGCTTATGGTGTATTCGAAAACACCTTCCTTGTCATACTTGATGCCGCCAAACCTCACCTTTTCGTGGGCGTCTTTGGTAGCGGTAATGGTTTTGGTTACAACGTTACCGCCGGCAAGCTCCTGCTCTTCGGAAGCCAACATTGCCGCAGAAGAGTCTTCGCTACTCGTTGAGCCTTCTGGCATGGGCGTGCCCGCTTCGGCCTGCAGCATAAAGTCAAACGAATCTTCGGCATCCCAGCTGCCACCCGAAAGCTCGGCAGTAACCACCGGGGCATTCCAGGCATCAAGCTCTGTGGCAGAAGGTGCCGGCTGCGACCTTAGGTTGAACTTCAGGCTAAGGTCGGAAGCGTCAGCGCCGCGCTCCAGATAGAACAGCTTCAAGGTGTGCTCTGAATAGTCGGCGAAGGTGTTGCCGCTGAATGCGGATTCATCGAAGCTGGCACCTTGGGCATTTTTATACAGGTCCTTCAGCGTGGTGCTAATTGCGGTTGCCGACCCCTCGCCCAAGGCGGTGCTGTACGTTTTCACTTCGCCAGTAGAAAAGTCGATCTTCAAGCTGGTGGAATCATGAATGCCGCCCAAGTCGCCCACAAGCACACCGTCGATGTAGACCCACATGTCGTCATCGCCCGAAAGCTCATAGGTTACAGCTACTTTTTCGTCGTTGTAGGTTACTTGGCCATTAACCGGCTGGACGAAACTGGTTTCGGCCGAAAGGCCAAAGTGGTGGTTGAGCGTAACGGTGCTGCCATCAACCGTTTGAGCGATATTGCTGTCGGTAACGCCCCTGGCCGTAAGCGTGTACTCCCCGCCGCTTTTGGACTGGCTGAATACATCGGTAGGCGAATTGAACGGGAAGAACTCGCCGAGTGTGCCAGTTGCGGTATTTGCATGCACGGCAGGGCTGTCGTACACGTTGAAAGAATTGCTGGTTTTGTTGTAGTAAGCGTAGTTGCTAAGGCTGTCGTATTTGTAATAGCCGTCCAATTCGTCGTATTCGAACAAGCCCCCAACGTTGGAATACTTCGTTTTGCCCTTATGGGTTGCGTCGTTGAACAGGTAGCCGAGGTCTACCGCGTCGGCTTCAGCGATGGTTCCAGACGTTTCATTGACGGAATACGTGCCCGCCTTTATTTCGGGGTAGCCGTTATTGTCTGCATTGTCGCTTTTGCTGAGCACACTCTTCATATAGCTGACGGGCATGCCGTTTTCGCCGCTCCAGTTATTAATGCCTACGCCATCGCCGTCGTTGAACTTCATTGCGTGGCCAGCGTTAACGCCGCCATCGCCTGCGATGCTAAGCGGATCGCTATCGTTAACAAAATAGTCGTACAGGTTCACTGTAGTGTTGGCGGGCGTGGTGGTTTCAATAACGTTTTCGGGGTACACCGTGCCATCGCCCGCAGCAAAAGCGATTGCTGCACCGCCCAAGCCCAATGCCGCAGCAAGCGATACGCCCAAAACGGCTGCGCGCGTGCGCCCAAAGCGGCCCTTGCGCATGCTTAGCTGTGCCTTTTCCAGCAACCCCATGAATGCCTCCTAGCGCTAGCCCCTGTTGTGGTTCTTCTTTAGTTCGTTTGCGCGGGTTAGCGTTCTGCTTTTGGGCGCAGTTCTCCCATAAGCAGTTAATCTATTTATTTTAGCCGAAAATAAGTTTCCAAACCGCAGTGAATCGTTCTTACATGATCGTTTACGAACGTGAAACGAAGCTGCTCAGGTAAGTTTTTTGGATTGCATAGAACGGCGGCGGCTGCCTGCTCGCCCGGCCTAGTTGCCGAGCCGCCGGCCCAACGCTCGCATGGCAAGAAAACGGGCAGGCGTATTCCGTTTGACCCTCTCGTCAGGATTTTGCCTATATTTTGGCAAGAATTTGAGCACACGTATGCTTTCGGGCCCCATTTTGGCAAGATATCGAGCACACGTATGCTACTTCCCTGTCCAAAGGGCGATTTAGCATACGCCTGCTCGTTTTCTTGCCAAAAACCGCCTTGTTTTCTGTCGAAAACCGTTTGGACAGCAGAACGAAAGAAGGCCGCCTGCCCGGCCTAGCCGCTGGGCCCCTAGTCGCTTGCCCGGCCTAATTGCTGGGCCGCCGGCCCAACCGCCCAAAAAAAGAGAAGGCCGCCCATTGGGCGACCTTCTTAGGTGCTATTTAGCTAACCAACAAGCCAGCTTCCCTTTCCCGCGCCGCTTTAGCGGCGGGGCAGCCTAGGCCTTAGCGGCCGTGCTTGCCGGCGGGTCGGGTGCGCTTGTAGGCTACAGCGGCCACTACCGCACCCGCCACAATAAGGAGCAGCAGGCCAATTGCCAGCGGGCCAATCACATCGCCCGTCTTGGCGGTGTTGACGTTACCGCCGTTGCCGCCGCTGCCATTGCCGTTGCCGTCTGCAGCGGGCTCAGGTTCAACGGTTGCGGTGTTGGTGAATACCATGCCATCGGGGGCGGTGGCCTTAGCAACCAGAGCACCCTGTTCGGCATCGTAAGCCACCTCGAACGTTACCATGTGCTCGGCGGCGTCGTAAGTAATGCCCTGCTGACCATCGTTCACTTCGGAAATCTTGTAGTTGTAGGTGCCTTCCTTGATGAACTCGATGGTGAACGGAATGGAGCCGTTCTCATCATTAGCCACCTTGGCTTCCGCAGGAGCCGGCGCGTCACCGACTGCCTCGATAGCGAAGGTGAATTGGCCCGCCTTCAGATCGGCGTTCTTCAAAACCTTGGCCGCGGAAACGCTCACGACAGCGGAACCTTCGAAGGCGTTTTCGAAGGAAGCTTCTTGGCTATCGAGCTTCTTGCCGTTTTCATCGACGAGAGCACACTCGGAAATCTTCAGACCACCCAAGGTGTTGTCCATAACATCGATGTACACCTTGTAGGTGGTGGAGTCGTAAGTAACGCCAGCCTTCTTGTCGTTGACCTCGGAAAGCGTGTAGATGCCACCGCCAGGAGAATCGAATGTGATGGCACTCATGGTTACCTTGCCATCGGCGTCGTTGGTGCCGGTAGCAACGACCTTTCCGTTGTGATCGGTAAGCTGGAATTTGAACTCTTTAGCCTGGAGGCTACGGCCTTCGATAGTCTTGTTGATGTCGAATCCGTATTCGTCATCGGTTACCACAACATCGACAGGGTCAAGCTTGCCGCCCTTGGCGTACGTGTTCGTGTAGGTGAACAGCTTCTTGCCGGAGGCAATCTCCTTGCCGTCAACCTTGGTTGTGGTGGATAGCGTGCCATCGCCGTTGTCGGTGACGGTCACCTCGATGGTCTTGGTAGCTGCCGTATCGTTGGTCACGCCGGGTAGGCTGCCGGATTCCTCAACCGTATAGGTAAAGGTCTTGCTGCGCTTGGCAGTGGGCTCGCTGGCTGCAGGCTCGTTGCCCTCAGCAGTTGCCTCAGGCTCGCTGGCAGCGGCAGAGCCAAACACGTTTTCCATGGTGTACTTGAT
>CAVFVF010000067.1:0-5105 GCA_963625925.1 Eggerthellaceae bacterium
ATTGTGCAAGCGCAGTAAAAGCTATCGGACGAAAAAGGCCTCGCGCATGAACATGCGAGGCCTTATTAAACAGGCGTTGCTAAGCAACTTGCTCTTAAGCTTTATTGTTTCTGCACCAACGCGTCTCTGATTTCGGCAAGCATCGCAGTATTTTTGTTTGTTGCCTCAATAAGCTCGTCAGTGCTGTCCTCCTCTTCCAATTTGTGCTTCACCCGCAAGTGGCAAATAAGTTCGCACACAAGGAAAATAACGAACAAAACAATGACCATGTCTATTGCATTTAAAAGAAAAGTACCAATGCCAATGGTCTGACCTGCAATTTCAACTTTGACTTCTGTAATATCTGCACCACCAAAGAACACCCCGCTCACAAATGGGAGAAGAAAATCATGGACGAAAGACGTTAGGAACCTGCTAGCAACTTCACCCGTGATCCAACCAAGTGTCCATTCGACAAATGTGCTATCAAGCAAAAATTCGCGTAAGTCACTAAAAAGGTTGTTCTTTTTCTTTTCGTTAGTCATATTTATCCCTTTTGTTAAAGGCTTAACAATTCTGCGATAAACGCAGCTTGCTTTCTTCGTGCCCGCCCTACAGCATGCAAATCCAAGCTTTTCGTGCCCTGCCGCATGCACAGTAGAGCCCTTCAAGTTTAAACAGATGCTGATTGTTATTGCAGCTGTAGTTTACCGTTTACCTATTCCCTACCTCAATCACAAGTTTATTAAAGGCTTCCAGCACTTTTGCATGCTAGCTAAATTGTATAATCTTTAGTAATGGACCCTCAGAGGCAAACCCAATTAGCCGTCGCCAAACAATTGATGCTTACGCCGTGTCTAATGGGCCGCGGCATAAGCATCAAGGGATATGCGCGGCTAAACCATGTATGCCTCGATGGAGTCTCATAGAAAAGCATTCTCGAAGAAGGAGGAGCAACTATGGCAGCTACAAGGGTATTTCACAATGGCAAGGTTTACACGGTAAACAAGCAGCAACCGTGGGCCGAAGCAGTTGCGCTCGAAGGCAACAAGATTGTCTACGTCGGTTCAAACGAGGAAGCGCTCAAGCTTGCTGATGACGCAACCGAGGTTGAAGACCTTCAGGGCAAGATGCTTCTGCCCGGCTTTATCGACGGCCATATTCATCCGCTTATGACTGCGGCATTTGCTTCGGGCGCACAGCTTGCTGGGTGCACATCCGAGCAGGAAATCCTTGACACGGTGCGTGCGTACGTCGAGGCCAACCCCGATAGCGAGGCTTATTTCGGCCAGGGCTTCTCTGACGCAATCTTTGCCGATTATCATCCTTTGGCAGATAGCTTGGATGCCATCTGCGCCGATAAGCCTATTTTGCTGGTGGCTTCCTCGTGCCATGGTGCATGGTGTAACCATAAGGCATTCGAGGTGGCTGGCGTCGACAAGAACACGCCCGACATCACCCCGGGCAGCAATTACTTTGTACGCGACGAAGAGGGCAACCCCACCGGTCGCTGCATTGAAAGCTGCTATATCAAGGTTGCCAAGGCCGCCAATTACTTCCCAGCCGAAAAGCTTATGGCGAACATCGGCGGCTTGGGCAAGGAGTTCGCATCCCTTGGCTACACCACGTTCGCCGATTGCGGCGTATTCGGTTTTGTGGTCGATTCCCTCACGCAGGAATTCGCAGACTTCCTGAACAGCGATGACTTTACGCAGCGTATGTTCGGCGGCTTCTACTTGGCAACGAATGTGCACGACATGGAAGAATGTCTTGAAAGCGCAGCTGAGCTTGCAGAAAACCTTGAGCCTACCGATCGTTTGGCGCTTAAGTACTTCAAGATCTTAGGTGACGGTGTTCTCGAGGCGCGCAGCGCGGCTATGGTAAGCCCGTACGACAACGGCGTGAAAGCATTGCCGAACTTCAACTCTGAACAGGCCTCTCAGATGGGCCTTGCCGTAGCAGAGGCCGGCTACGACCTGTATATGCACGCTATCGGCGACGCGACCACCACGGTTGCACTCGATATGGCGCAGGCCGTGCGCGAGGCGGGCTACAACGACACGCGTATAGCCATCGCCCACAGCCAGTGCTGGCAACCGGGCGAAGTCGAGCGTGCGGGCAAGCTGGGCGTGTTCATCAACTCCACGGGTTCTTGGCATTTTGCTCCTAATGAGTGGTACAAGGAAAACATCGGTGTAACCATCCAAGGGTTCCAGTATCCCATTCGCAGCTTGATTGACGCTGGCTGCAAGTATGGTCAGGGCTCCGACTTCCCTGTGGCCGATGGCAAACCCGATCCGTTCGTTTCCATCGAGGTCGGCATGCGTCGTCAGATGGTAGGAAGCGACGGCCCGGCACCTGCAGACGTCTGCGAGGCTCCCACGTTGGAAGAGAGCATCGAGAGCTTCACCATCAACAACGCTTACGAGGTGCGCATGGAGGACAAGCTTGGCTCCATCGAGGTTGGAAAACTTGCCGACTTGGTTGTTGTCGATAAGAACCTTTTCGATATCCCGACCGAGGAAATCCATACCTGCAAGGTTGTTGAGACCATTCGCGACGGCAAGACCACGTACAAGGCTTAGTTCGACTTCGAAGCCCTCGGTTCAGAATGACCGGGCGCTTCTTCAGTTATTCGAACTGGTTTTCTAGGAGGGATTAACATGGCGAAAAATAAAAAAGTTGACTTTTCAAATACGAAAAATGTGAAGGTTGCCGCTGTCGGTATGGACGTCGATTTGCATCCCGATGGCAAAGACAACACCACGGTTATGCTCGAATACATCGACAAGTACGCGGCGGAAGGCTGCGACTTAATTGTGTTCCCTGAAGGCGCGGGCGACGGTATTGCTCCTACGCCGCAAGGCCGCATCGACTACAACAATGCACTGCGTCCAAGCGCAAACGAAGAAGCAGCGCGCAGCATGTTCGAATTCGACGAATATGTCCCTGACGGCCCGATGTGCCAGGCAATGATGGCGAAGGCCGTCGAGCGCGGCGTTTACGTTGTGTGGAACATGCAGCGTCGTAGCGAAATCGATCCGGGCATCTTCTACAACACGTCCGTGCTTGTAGGACCTGAAGGATATATCGGCCGCTACGACAAGGTGCACTTGCCGGGCGGTGAGCAGCTGATCAATTCGAATGGCCAGGACTTCCCGGTGTTCGATACATCGATTGGCCGCATCGGCATGGCGATTTGCTATGACTCGTTCTTCGAGGAGATTTACCGCATCTACGGCTTGAAGGGCGTCGATATCTTGGTGCTCTCGACCGGCATTCCGCGTGATTACCAGGATTCGCCTGCTGAAACCGACGGAACGTACCGCTTCTTGAAGTCGATGCTTATCTCCGAAGCAATGAGCAACGGCCTTACCATTGTTGCCTCGAATGCCGGCAACCCGGGCGCGCTGCATCACAGCATGGTGGTGAACGCTCGAGGCGAGGTTTTAGCGGAAGCACCCGAGGAAGAGCCCGATGGCGTGGCGGTTGCCGAAATCGGTTGGCCGGCGCTTGAGAACGGCAAGCATTTCGTCACGAATTCTTGGGGCTTGAACATGCATAAGGACCGTCACCCCGAGATGTATATGGAGCTTGTCCGGCTGCAGGAAGGCCACTATTTCGCCAATAACGCGATCAAGGCCGACTACAACGACTCGTTCCCTCTGTAGAAGGACCGCTTTAGGCCCCGCTTAGGCACTGCCAAGCGGGGCCTTTTCGTTTAGAGTAAAGGAGAAGCCTATGTATACGATGAAAACCGCATGCGCAGATTAAGGCCAGCTCATACGCGAACAACGTCTATTACGTCGTGTCGAACAACGCAAACCCTGGCGCGCTTGGCCATTCGATGATTTGCAGCCCCAACGGCAAGTTCCTGGCCGAAACCGAAGGCTTTGGCGAAGGCATGGCAGTCGCTGATTTGGGTATTGTTTCGGAAGAGCTTACCGAGGCGCGCATCTTCGGCAATTGCGGCTTGAACGTGCTGAAGGCGCGCGAGCCGCAAACATACGGTCGTGTTTGCGATCCTAACAGGTAAAGCTAGGTAAAGCGCGTATACCGAAAACGGCGCGGCTCTGTCATGTGGCTTGACAGTCTGGGTTGCGCCGCTGAGCTGCGTGGCTTAGGCTGCGCTGTTTGGGTGGTTTTGGAAATCGCCCGCAGCAACGCTTAATTAAACAACCCGCTTGCGAATTTTGCTTATCGCGAGCGGGTTGTTGAATCTTTCGAGGCTCATAGGGCAGACTGCGCCCTATGAGCCTCCTTTATTGCTTGCCTGCTGAATGACGGATCACTAAACCATCTGTTTACTCAGGGCAAAAGCAAGCGCATCTAGGCCTTGTAAACCGTCTGACCGCCACGGATGGTCTCGAGAACCTTTGTTTTGTGGATGTCGGTTACCGGAATGTCGAAGAGGTTCTGGTCGATCACGATCATGTCCGCCAGCTTGCCTTCTTCAATGGAGCCAAGTTTGTCTTCCATGCGAACTTGCCAAGCGTTGTTGATGGTCCAAGACTTGATGCATTCTTCAAGCGTTGGGGCTTCGTGAGCCTCCGTCGAGACGGACGTATCGCCAACCTTGCGCCTTGTCATGCCAACCTCGATGCATTCGAAAGGAGACGGATCTCCTTCGCTTACCGGAAGGTCCGTTCCCTGGCCGTACTTGCAGCCTGCGTCAATCAATGAGCGAACAGGGTCGGATGCCCCATCCATATTTACCCCAAGACGCTCTTTGTAGTCGGTAGCTGTCATAGTGTGCCAAGAACCTGTGAAGTTAACGAATACGCCCAGTTTCCCTGCACGTTCGATGTCGCCGTCGCACCAACATTGGCTGTGGGAGATTGCGATTCGGGTGTCATCGTAACCTGCAGCTCGCACAGCCTCCGCCATGTCGAGTGCCATGTGGGTTGTAGCATCTCCAATCGCATGAATGTTGATGTCGTAGCCGCATGCAGCAACCAAAAGCCCCATAAGGCACGTTTCATCCGTTGTGAAATTCGGTGAAACTTGCAGACCCGTGTCGTATGGTTTCACCATTGCCGCGGTGCGCGACTCTAAGACACCATCCGCAACGATTTTGAAAACCCTAAATCCAAGCTTGTCGCTTTCTTTTAGCTGCGGCACCAGCC
>CAVFVF010000068.1:0-1914 GCA_963625925.1 Eggerthellaceae bacterium
TTGCAGGCATGAAAATCATGCTTGTGGAAGACAACGAACTGAACATGGAGATATCCGAGTTCCTGCTAACCGAAGCCGGCGCAGAGGTTACCAAAGCAACCAACGGCAAAGAGGCAGTTGATACATTTGCGGCATCTGACGAGGGATATTTCGACGCCGTACTGATGGACGTAATGATGCCGGTGATGAACGGCTACGAGGCGACAAGCGCCATTCGAGCGCTCGACCGCAAAGACGCCAACCTGGTGCCTATCATCGCGCTGACGGCGAATGCGTTTGACGAAGACCGTCGCGAAGCCCGCGAAGCTGGGATGAGTGGGCACTTGCCCAAACCTATCGACATGGAGAAGGTGCTCGCCGAGCTTAGCCGCTACCGCCACAAGTAAAGGGCATGAGTGGCCAAGACGCCTTGGCAATACGCCTTGAACAGGTGTGCCGGCTTACGCCGGCAGCGCTTGATAAGATCAAGCACCTACGAATTATTTACGCAAAACATATCGCAAAAAAAGAAGGCACCCTTCAGGTGCCTTCTTTGTGCTTTGGCTTGGTGCCGCACGCAGCTGTTCGGTTTAGCTTAAGGGGCCCGCGCTGGGGCCGGCAAGGCGGCCAAATGGCGCGCCGCGCTGGGGCTGGCAAGGCGGCCAAATGGCGTGCCGCGCCGAGCGCCTACAGGCGGCGTAATTCCCGCTAAACCAGGAACTTGTACACGGCTTGGGTGTATTCCACCGGGTCATCGATGGGCAGGCCTTCGGTAATGAGCGCCTGATCGTACAGGATGGTGGCGAAGGTGGCTACCTTTTCGGTGTCGCCATCTTCGAAGGCCTTCTGCACGGCCTTGAATACCGGGTGCTGGGCGTTGAGCTCCAGAACGCGGTCGCTCTTAACCTGCTGGCCGTCGGGGCCCTGGGCCAAGATCTTTTCCATTTCCAGCGTGATGGGGCCTTCGGCGGTTACGCAGGAAGGCGTATCGGTAAGGCGAGCCGAAACGGCAACGCGCTTAACCTTGCCGTCGAGTGCTTTTTGCATTTCGGCAAACAGGCCCTCGTTTTCCTTGGTGATGGCCTGGGCAGCTTCCTTTTCGTCCTCGGATTCCAGGCCCAAGTCGCCGCCGGCAACATTCTTGAAAGGCTTTTCATCGTAGTCGTTCATGCTCATGAAGCAGAACTCATCAACATCCTGCGGGCACAGCAGCACGTCGTAGCCTTTGCCCAGCACGGTGCTTACGATGGGGCGCTTGGCCAAGCGGTCGATGGCTTCGCCCGCGGCAAAGAAGATGCTCTCTTGGCCTTCGGGCATTGCCTCTACGTATTCTGCCAGCGTAACCATCTTTTCTTGCTTCGCGGAATAGAACAGCAGCAGGTCGGCCAGAACATCCTTCTTGGTGCCGTAGCTGGTATAAATGCCGTATTCCAGGTTGCGGCCAAAGCCCTTGAAGAACTTCTCGTAATCGTCGCGGTCGTTCTTCAGCATCTTTTCGAGCTCGGACTTGATCTTCTTTTCAACTTTGTTGGCAATGGCGCGCAGCTGGCTGTTTTGCTGCAGCGTTTCGCGGCTGATGTTCAGGGTAAGGTCCTGGCTGTCTACAACGCCCTTAACGAAGTTGAAGTAGTCGGGCAAAAGGTCGGCGCACTTTTCCATGATCAGAACATTGGAGCTGTACAGCGCCAGGCCCTTTTCGTAGTCCTTGTTGTAGAAGTCGTACGGCGGGCGCTGGGGGATGAACAGCAGCGCGTCGTAGGAAAGCGCACCTTCGGCGTGAACCGAAATGGTGCGAGCCGGATCTTCCCAATCGTGGAAATCGGACTTGTAGAAGCTGGCGTATTCTTCGTCGCTCACTTCCGACTTGCGGCGCTTCCAGATGGGAATCATGGAATTGATGGTTTTAACCTCACGTACGGTTTCGTACTCGGGGGT
>CAVFVF010000068.1:1924-4917 GCA_963625925.1 Eggerthellaceae bacterium
CTCGGGGGTGTAGTCGTCGCCAGCATCTTCGGGCTTGGGCAGGGGCTTGCGCTCTTCCATTTCCATGTGGATGGGGTAGCGCACGTAGTTGCTGTACTGCTTGATGAGCGCCTGAAGCTCGTACTGGTCAAGGAATACGTCGTACTCTTCGTCTTCTTTGTTGTCCTTCAAATACAGGGTGATGCTGGTGCCATGGTCGGCGCCCAGCGTGGCGGCCTCTTCGTCGGTGGCGGGTTCGATGGTGTAGCCCTCTACGCCGTCCGACTTCCAGGTGTAAGCTTCGGCTTCACCATAGGCGCGGCTGGTTACGGCAACCTCCTTGGCCACCATGAACGAAGAATAGAAGCCAACACCGAACTGGCCGATGATGTCCACGTCTTCGCCCTGCTTGTCGGCATTTTCGCTCTTGAATTCAAGGCTGCCGGAATGGGCGATGGTACCCAGATTGGTTTCCAACTCTTCCTGGGTCATGCCGATGCCGGTGTCGGAAACGGTGATGGTGCGGGCTTCCTTGTCAAAGGCAACGTCGATGGAAAGGTCGTCCTTGGAAATGCCGATGGAAGTATCGGTAAGGCTCTTGAAGTAGAGCTTGTCCACGGCGTCAGACGCGTTGGAGATAAGCTCGCGCAGGAAGATTTCCTTGTTGGTGTAGATCGAGTTGATCATAAGGTCGAGCAGCTTTTTGCTCTCGGTTTGGAATTGCTTCATTCGGTTCCTTCTTTCAAACGGCGCGGTATAGCAATTTCTTTGTTGTAAAAGTAATTAGCACTCCTAACGTTGGAGTGCTAATTGGATTCTAGTATGCGCGTATGCAAAGTCAAGGAAGGTGCGCGTTGCAGGGCGCTTTGTAACGGAGCCGTTAGGTTGGGGGCTCGGTTGCGCTGTGGGGCAGCCTACAGCCGTGAAGGGTTCTCTGAAAGCAATTCCTGTATGGCGCCAAAGGCGCCTAATTTAAAAGCATGAGGCAGCGACCGCAGGAGCGAAGCGACTAGGGTAGCGGGAATCCCTGAACGGTTGCAGGCTGCCCCGCGGCGCCTCTGAACGCGGGCGCAACTGCGATGGTGATGCTATGGCTACGGGGCACTCCTCGCAGCCTTGTGGCGCGGTTATAGCTTGCGGCCGGCGTTAATGGCGGTGCGCAGTGCGCTGATTACCGTGCCGCGGAAGGCGTGCTGCTCCAAGCACTCCAGGCCCTTGATGGTGCTGCCCGAAGGTGAGGTTACCTGGTCTTTCAGCTGACCGGGGTGCATGCTGGTTTCCAGCACCATTTTTGCCGAGCCCATAACGGCTTGCGAGGCGATCTTGTAGGCCTGCGCGCGCGGAAGGCCTTCAGCAACGCCAGCATCGGCCAGCGCTTCGATGAACATATATACGTAAGCTGGCGTACAGCCACCTACGGCGCTGCACACGTCTATCAGGTTTTCCTTCAGCTCGATAGTTTTACCGAAGCTGGCAAGCAGGCCTTCGACGTTGGCAACATCTTCGCTGGTGGCTTGGCTGTTGCCGCAGTAAGCAGTAAGGCCTTCACCCACCAAGGCGGGGGTGTTGGGTGCGGTGCGCACAATGCGTACGGGCTTGCCAAACTGCTCTTCCAGCCAAGAGATGTTTTTTCCGGGCGCCACAGTAACTAGCACTTGGCCCTTGCGCACGGTGTCGCGGATTTCAGCAATAACGTCTTCGTATTGGTAGGGCTTTACGCTCAAGAACAGGATGTCAGCCGCTTCGGCCACGGCAACGTTGCTGGTACCGGCGTTGATGCCGAATTCTGCAGCAACCGCCTGCGCGCTTTCGGCGTGCGCATTGGAGCCGTATATATCGGTGGCGGCAACTTTACCGCTGTTGATGATTCCCTTCATCATGGCCTTGGCCATGTTCCCGCATCCGATGAAACCCAGCTTCATTGTTGCCTCCTTGTTGGCTTGCGCGCCCTTGCGGCGTTGTTGGTGCGATTATACCAAGCTGCCGGTGTCGTTTTATTTCGTGCTGGAGTCTAGGATTTCTAGCTCCCATAAATCGCTAAAGGGGATTATGGTTTGCTCCACTTCGATGGTGCGCATTGCGCAATCTAGGTGGGTGATGGTGCCCGTAATGGCGGTGTATTCGCCATTGCTGTAGAACTCGGCGTAAGCCTTGTTACGATTGCGGGCGCTGCCTAATACGGCGCTTAGGTGCGCGGCGCGCTCGGGCGTTATGGCGCGGCGCGGCTCGGGTTCGTAGCTGGCCTGCACCACCATTTCGGCATAGCCCTTCAGCGCGGCGAAGGGCATAAACTGACGTGCCCTGTCTTCGGGCGAAACGCGGCGCCAAGTTTCATCTTCGGAATACTGCCTAGGCATGGTGGCCTCCTACTTGGTTGTTGCGTTCTTTGATGGTTGAAGCTTCGGTTAGGCTGCTGCCTCGCAAAAGGGCATTTTCGCCAAACTTTTCTTTTACCGCCATGATGGCCTCTTCGCGTGTGCGCTCTTCGGCGCGCTCTTGCATGTCGAACAGGCTGTATTCTTCAAAGGCATCGCTCATTATGCCGGTGAGGTTGATGCTTAGACGGCGAATTTGCTGCGATGGATCAACAATGTCGTGGAACAGCGAAAGCAGGGTTTGCCATATGCGCTGCAGGCTTGCGGTGCGCCCGCCCATTTTGCGTTGGCCTGCAGCATAGCCGCCGCGCAGGTCGCGCCAGGTTGGGGCAATAGGTTGCCCGGGGCCGCCCTTGTTTGGCTCGGGCAAGCACCAGGGGCTGGGCTTCTTTGCGCTGGGTTTGCTGTTTATGGATTGCGTGGCGGGCACGCGAAATGAGCCTTCGAACCCTACCGAGCCTGAGCTGCCCGTGCCGTTCGACTTGCTGCCCGAGCAGCCTGAGCTCCCTGCGCCGCGCGCATAGCCAACCATTAGCGCTACACCGCCGGCGACGCAGTGCTTTTTCATAAGGTCGTGCACCAGTGTGTCGCACATCTCGCGCAGCACGGTAAGCGTTTCTTCGTAGGTGTAGTCGCGCG
>CAVFVF010000069.1:0-4893 GCA_963625925.1 Eggerthellaceae bacterium
AAGCTGGTAGCCAAGGCGATCGAAGGCTTCGGTAAGCATTTCGACGTCGATGCCAGTTGGGTTACCCGATTCGTTTAGGTAGTTGTAGGGGGTGTAGCTGTCGGAGCCGACCACGAGTTTGGGGCGCGTGTCGGTTGAGGTGGATTGGGCGTTGGATGTTTGTGCGGCGCAAGAGCACAGCAGAACTGCGGCTACAATGAGCAAAGCGGCGGCGACAGCAACAAACGCTGCACGAGCCGCAGATTCGAAAACCCCGGCTGTAGAAGCGCTTGCCACGCGTGTCGATGTTCGTGCCGAGCGTTTGCCCATATGCCCTCTTTCCCTAGTAACTAGGTATTCTAACGAAAGAGTCATCTTCCCTGTACCTTTATATGAACTTTTCAATAATGTGCCTGGTCTGGCGGCATCCCCTAATAAGGTTCAAGCTTTCGCTCGAGCCCATGAAAGATTGGCGTGTTTCGCCCTTCGCGGTACATGAAATGATAGTTTCGCCCTTCGCGCTTCCTATTAAGGTGCGTGATTCTTTTTTATATCATCTTGTTTGCGGAGCCATGCGCACCGGATGTTGGCCCCATCAACACACTCCGCCATCCAGGCGAACGGCGAGAAGCCCTTTAGGCTAGTCTTCGGGTTCTTCGCCTTCGACAACAGGCTCTACGCGCTCAAAGCGAACATCGATCTTATCGATACGCAGACCGTCCATCACGCGCGCCATAAGGGTAATCTTGCGGCCTTCATGCAAAAGCTCATAAGAATCGCCTTCGGCGGGAATCTTATCCAACAGGTCGAGCATAAGGCCACCTGCAGTTTCGTAGTCGTACACTGGCACGGGCTCAAAGCCCAAGAAGTCTACGAACTGGTCAACCGGCAGCGAGCCATCTACCAAGTAGCGGTTATCGCCGATTTTCAGAATCTCGTCCTGATCGTCGTGCAGGTACTCGTCTTCAACACGGCCGATAATCTGCTCTACCACGTCGGTCATGGTAACAATGCCGGAAGTGCCACCGTGCTCATCTACCACCACCGCAATCTTGGTGTGCTTTGCCTGCAGCACCTGCAAAAGCTTTGCGATGGAAATGCTTTCGGGCACCGCCTGAATAGAGCGAATGCGCAAGTCTTTCATGGTGGCGTTTTCGGGCAACAGGTAAGCGTCCTTAATATGCACAAAGCCGATGATGTTGTCTTTGTCTTCCTGGAACACGGGGTAACGCGTGAATTTGTTCTTGCCCATGAAATCCAGGTTTTCGGCCAGGCTGTCGTCCATGTCTACCGCTTGCACTTCGGTGCGCGGCGTCATGATGGCCTTAGCGTCCTTGTCGTCCAAGTCGAAGATGTTGTCCAAGTACTGATACTGGTCCTGCTCGATAGAGCCGCTTTCGGCGCTTTCTTCAAGAAGCAGCTTAATTTCCTCTTCGGAATAACCCTTGGTTTCGTTTTCAACGTCGTGGCCGGTAAGGCGCATAACGCCGTTGGTAGTAGCGTTGAACAGCCACATGATGGGATAGGTAATGCGGTAGAACGCATACAGCGGGCCTGCCGTTGCCAGGGCATATTCTTCGGTTTTAAGGATGGCCATGCTCTTGGGAATAAGCTCGCCCACAACCACGTGCAGCATGGTCATGATGAAGTAACCGATTGCCACGCAAATTACGGTAACCGCCGCTTCAGGCATGTTGAAGAATTGGAACACCGGGTGCAGCAGGCTTGCAAAAGCAGGCTCACCCAGCCAGCCCAAGGCCAGCGATGCCAGCGTGATGCCCAGCTGGCAGGCAGAAAGGTACTCGTTAACGTTATCGGCCATTTGCAGCGCGCGCTTGGCGCCCTTGCGGCCTTCGTCTACCAAAACCTCAATCTGCGATTTACGAATGCGCACCAGCGCGAATTCTGCGATGACGAAAAAGGCGTTCATCAACAAAAACAGTACAACAAGTATCAAGCTCACCCATATGGGCATAGGCTTTGTGCCCCTAACAACGATGTTCTAACCAGGTTTCCAAACTATATTACCAGTTGAATTTTCCTTACCCTGAATCGCCACGCAGCAATCATGTTAAACATAAGAAACATTTGTGGCGTATGAGCGTGAACGCGTACTCACGAGTTACCATTCGCGCATGGCATCAAACCCACATAGCAATAAAAGCTCAAAGGGAAACTCCCCCGCCCCAAGGCATGGGTTGTTCCACAGCACGGCTAAAAAAGCTGCCCATGCCAGGGAAGTTGCCACCGAGCAGAAGAAGGGCTTGCGCGAGCATGCCCACATGCAGCTTCCTGCAGCTAGAGAGGCACTGCATCGGGCCGGGAACGCCATCCGCAAAAACAAACGTGCCGCCGCTGGCATTGCCGTTGCATGCGTTGCAGTTGTTGCCGTTGCGGCGGCTGCGGCCTTTGGCGCAGGCAACAAGCCCGAGCCCGTTGCGCTTTCCGCACAGCCCATTTCCCAAGTGGCGCAGATAGCCAGCGACACCGCAACCTCCAACGCGCGCATTAAACGCGCCCAAGAAGTTGAGCAGGCGCTCACACCCCAAGCTTTCAACAGCATTAACGCCGCAAGCGAGGCTGCGCAGGGCTTTTCCATTATGTCCGATGCCGATGCGCCCACGCTAAGCACCGAACAGGCAGAATCCCTTGCGCAGGCCACCACCGCCTTCACCAACAATGGTTACAGCGTAGGCTGCTTTTTCATCAACCTGAGCACTGGTAAGGGCATTGCCTACAACCTGGACGAGCGCGTGTACGGCGCAAGTTCGTTTAAGGGACCTTTCTGCACGTACCTTTGCCAAACCCTTGGCAGCAATGAAGCGGCTACGGGCACTGAGGTTAGCGAAGATTCCGGCCTGGGTTATTCGCTGCAATCCACCATCCGCGCAGTTATCGAAGAGTCCGACAATGACGGCTTCAAACGCCTACGCAATTCTTACAGCGGTTCTGGCTTTAACGAATGGCTTGAAGAATGCGGCGTTAAATCCGACATTGCCTCCGACACGCATTACCCGCGCTATTCTGCACGCGAAAGCGCGCTTTTATGGCTCCGCACCTACCAGTACTTAAAAACACAAACCAACACGTCGCAGAATCTAGCAAGTTGGATGCTGAACACCAACGTTTCGTTCATTCGCAGCGCCGTCGGCGAACAACCAGGCGTAACCCATGTACTTAACAAGGCAGGATGGACTTCGGGGCAGCCGCGTTTTACTGGCCTGTGCGATGCGGGAATCATCGAATGCGAAGACGGATCCGTGTACCTAATGAGCACTATGAGCAATTCGCCCGACGGCGTGTACAATGGCCGCCTCACCAACCTGGCATCCACTCTGTTCAGCTGCCGCAACTTGCTCGATTAGCCCAGCGCAGCAACACCAAAAGCTTGCCGCCCGCAGAAAGCGAAAAAAGCCATCATCTGCCCACCCAACCGCTCCAGCGGCCAATAACAAGCGTTTGGTTTTTAAACAACCCGTCTAATTTTCCCCGCCCGTGGAGTACAATACTCTGCACCGCATAATGCAAGGCCAGCGCACTAGGAGGGAAGCAGTTGGAGCTAGCACAAGCCAAGCAGCGCAGCACCGCTGCAACCCACGCCAAAACTCACATTGCCCAGCATTTTGGCCGTCTTGTATGGGTGTTCACTTTTATGTCGATAGTCGGCCTTGTGGGCGAAACCCTGCAGCATCTTGTTGCCTTTAACGAATGGGAAAGCCGCCCTGGGTTTATCTGGGGGCCGTTTAGCCCTATCTACGGCTTGGCCGCAGTGCTGCTCACCATATTCTTGGAGCCCCTCCAGCATAAAAGCGTCCCGCTGCTCATCGTAATTGGCGGCGTGGTAGGCGGCGCCCTGGAATACTTTGCCAGCTGGGCCATGGAAACCTTTTGGGGCGTGGTGGCCTGGAGCTACCTTACCCTGCCCTTCAATTTCGATGGCCGCACCGACCTGTTTCACTGCCTTCTTTGGGGCACGTTGGGTGCCCTGTGGGTAAAAATCGGCCTGCAAATTTGCCAGCGCATCTTCGATCGCATCAATGAAGAAGGCACGCTGTATCGCGTATGCACCGCAGCCCTGAGCATATTCATGGCGCTTAACATTGTGGCCACCTGCGTGGTACTTCTTCGTGCACACGACCGCGGTGCGGGCATACCCCCGCAAAACGCTATCGAGCAAGTGTGCGATGCGGTATACCCCACCGAAATGCTGCAGGCCAAGTTCCACAACATGGGTGGCCTTGGGCTGTAAATAACAGCGCACAAAAAGGGCGCCCACATGGAGCGCCCTTAAGCATTCAAGCGTGCGCGACTATGAACTGCCGGGCTAAGCTTTCCGCCCTATTCAACCTTCAAATTAAGCACGCGCTCTTCATCCTCGTAGAAACGAATGCGCATAGTGCCCTTCATCACATTGGTGCGGGTGCTCAGCGTGCTTTCCCAAATGCTGTTCAGGTCCTGCTTCTCCTGACGGCTCAGCGACTTCCACCAATCGGCGTACTTCTTGCACTCTTCGTAAATCATCGCCTGGTTGGCGGGGTTGGTGATCATGGCGTAATCGATACCCTGGGAAGCATCGTACTGCTCGTGACGCCAGTCGAACGCGCAGCCGTCCATGTCGGAGTACTGCGTGGAGTATTTCACCAGGTCGATAAGGTCCTGCATTCCCTGCTCGCTGTTGGCCTTGAAGTAGTTGGCCATAAGCGTATGGTAGCGGCCGTACCCGCTGCGATACAGCTGGTTCAGGCCAAGCTCGGGCGTAACGTAGCTATTGGTGTGCACGCCCTGGTACTGGTTGAAGTACACCTTGTCGCCCGCAATCTCGAGCACGCCGAAGTTGCCGGTGGCGTCGGCCACGACGTAGGCGAAGCCCCAGTCGATGCCAGGCGCGGAAAGCGAGTAGAAGTCGATCTTGGT
>CAVFVF010000070.1:0-4636 GCA_963625925.1 Eggerthellaceae bacterium
CTTCTAGATGGTTGCCTTATCATGAAGACAAACGAGCAGAGGAGTGGCTATGCGCATTGATTTGAACGGATCGTATTTGGAATTCGTGCCGCCGAAGGCCGCTTGCGAAACCATCCAGGCCGCACTTGCTGCTCCCAATTTCAAACCGGTGCAACCTAGGTATGCAGCTACCGTTATGCTGGTGCGCGATTCGGCGCCTGGTCAAACTCCATACCGAATCGAAAGCGACAACTTCCCGCCCCAATTTCCTACGGGGCAAGAAATAGAAGTATTCATGCTTCGCCGAGTCAAAACAATGCAGTTTGCCCCCGATGCTGTTGTATTCCCTGGTGGGCGCGTAGACGAGCGCGATTCCAACCCTAGCCTTCCGTGGTGCGGCCCCAGCCCTGCCGAATGGGCAGACCTTATGGGCGTAACCGAAGAAGTGGCGCGCCGCGTGGTGGTTGCTGCTGCGCGCGAAGTGTTTGAAGAGTGCGGCGTGTTGCTGGCCGGCCCCAGTGCAACTGAAACTGTGCAGGACATGGCCAACCCCAAGTGGGCCGAAGGGCGTAAAGCTTTGGAGAATCACGAGGTTGCCTTCGCCGATTTCTTGCTGAAGAACAACCTGGTGCTTCGCACCGATTTACTGGGGCTTATTTCCAATTTCTGCACGCCCGAGCCCGAGCCTCGTCGATACGATACGTTCTTCTTCAGTGCGCTTTTGCCAGAGGGGCAACAGCCCGATGGCGAAACCAGCGAAGCGCAGGTGGCCGATTGGGTGACGCCTGCCTATGCGGTGCGCGCGGGCGACGCCGGCAAATGGCTGGTGCTTATGCCCACGCAGTACAACCTCACCTGCGTGGCCAATGCGTCTAGCGCGCGGGAATTCGTATCCACGCGCAAACGCTTAACGCGCTTTATGTCGGTGCCGCGTCGCTTGGAAGATGGCTCCGTTGTGTATCATTGCGATTTCCCAAAGAGGCAGTAATGGGCTTTGTGGTTGATGAAACCCCCTGGCAGGGTGGGCGCGTAAGCCAGCGCGTTATGTGCCTTCGCGCTAACAATCCCAGCGGCATGACGTACGTGGGTACCAACACTTGGTTAGTGGCCGAGCCCGGCGCCAGTGCCTGCGTGGTTATTGACCCGGCTCCTGCAGGCGAGCAGGTGCAATGCATTCTGGATGCATGCACCCAACAAGGTTGGGAAGTGGGCGCCATCGTTGCCACTCACAGCCATGGTGATCACATCGAGGGTATTCCCCAGTTGGTTGCCGCAACCGGTGCGCCGGTGTTTGCTGCTCGCTTTGATGAGATTGAAGCCTTGCCGGGCTCCGAAGGTATGCAGTGCGCAAAGCTGCAGCAGGGGAAATTTGTCGCTTTTGACGGGGCCCCTGAATTCGAAGTAATTGCGCTGCCAGGGCATTCCGAAGATTCCCTTGGCTTGTTGTTGCGCTCCGAAAAATCCGTGTTTACGGGCGATGTGATTTTTCGTCATGGTCCTACAGTGGTGTTTCATCCAGATGGCAACCTTGCCAGCTATTACGAAACGCTTAACGTTCTGCAGCAACTTGTGCGCTCCGGAAAGGTTGCCGTGTTCTACCCAGGGCACGGCTATCCTATGGAACATCCGCTGCAGGCAATTGAAGCAGCGCGTTCGCATCGCGATGAGCGCTTGCAGCAGGTGCGCAGTGCTCTGGATGCCGGGACGCCCGCAACGCCTGAGGCTGTATACGGCGTGGTGTATGCCGGTACGGATCCGAGCGTAAAGTTCGCTGCCTTGCGAAGCATTCAGGCGCAGCTGGAGTATTTGGGCGTGTAGTTGCCCTCGGCTCGCCCTGTGGAGTATCCGAGCGCAGCTGGAGTATTTGGATATATAGCTGCTCGGTTTTCGTTGCAAGCATTCAGGCGCAGCTGGAGTATTTGGGTGCGTAGTTTCCCTCGGCTCGCCCTGTGGAGTATCCGAGCGCAGCTGGAGTACCCGCCCGGCAAAGAAAGGCCCCGCAGCTGGAGTACGCTTCCAACAAAACAAAAAGACCCCGCAGTTGAACTACGGGGTCTTTCTTTGCAGATGCGCGGTTTAGGGAACTGCGTAAGCTTTAGAAGCTTATTCCTCGGTTGCTGCAGGCTTCTTGGTGAAGATGGTCTTGGCGCCCTTAATAGCAAGGATGATAGCCAAAACAAACAGCACAGCGGCGAGCACTGCCTGAACGCCAGCAGCGAACGGATCGCCAGAGCCAGCCATCAGAACGGTGGTCTTTGCCATGAGCGTCTGAACCAGCGAGGTCAGGGTTACAGCAAGCATGAAGATCATAGGAATGAAGAACATCTTGTTGTTGCGACCTGCGTTGCCAAGCCATGCGGCAACAGCCAGAAGAGCCAGAGCTGCCAGCAGCTGGTTAGCAGCACCAAACAGCGGCCAGATGATGGTGTAGCCCGTCATACCAAGGGCGATGCCCAGCACAACGGTGATGATGGTGGCCACGTAGGGGTTAACCAGTGCAGCGCGCGGGCCGGTAACTTCGTCCATGCGCTTGCCTGCGGGAACAAACAGCTCCTGGAACATGTAGCGGCCCAGGCGGGTTGCGGTGTCCAGCGAAGTAAGGCAGAACGCCGAAACAGCCAGGATCAGCAGCGTGTAGGCAATGCCTTCGATGTTTTCCAGGCCAGGGATGCAAGCCAGCATCTGGGAAAGGCCGCCAGCGAATACTGCGGTAGGCGAAGCGTAGCCGCCTGCGCAGTACTGCGTCCAAACAAAGCCAACAGCGCACAGCGAAATGATTGCCAGCAGGCATTCGATGAGCATGCCGCCGTAAGCGATGGGGCGAGCGTTCTTTTCGTTATCAAGCTGCTTGGAAGTGGTGCCGGAAGCTACCAGGCTGTGGAAGCCAGAGATTGCACCGCAAGCAATGGTGATGAACAGGGCAGGGAACAGGAAGCCGGAAGCTGCAGCCTTGTTGGTTACGGCCTTGCCGGTAGCAGGGTCGATAACCGCATTGCCTGCAGCGTCAACAGCAGCGTTGGTTGCGTAGAAGTCGGTGAAGGCCGGAATCTGCAGGTTGGCTGCGTCGCCGGTGATGGAAGCGCCCACGATACCAATGATGGAAAGAGCAATCATGCCGTACAGCAAAAACGAGCTCAGGAAGTCGCGGGGCTGCAGAAGAATCCAAACGGGAGCAACTGCGGCAACCATGATGTAAACACCCAGAATGATCATCCAGGTGTTGTAGTCCAGGCTGATGAGCGGGAAGTTGTAGCCGATAGCAACCAGAACCACGATGATGGCGATGGCAATAATGATGTTTGCTACGGTGGGAACCTCACGACCGCGGGTAGCCATGCCGTAGATGATAGCCACGAAGATGAACAGAACAGAAATCATTGCCGTGCGCTGGTTGGCCAGGTTGGAAGCGTCGGTTGCGTTTGCCAGGCCGGTTGCAAAGGTGTTTGCAACGATGGAAGCAAATGCGGCAACAACCAGTACCAGGGTCAGGTAAGCAAAGATGCAGAACAGCCTCTTAGCGGTGTCGTCGATGTTTTCGGCGATAACCGTAGCGATGGTCTGGCCCTTGTGACGCAGCGATGCGAACAGGGCGCCAAAGTCGTGAACAGCGCCAAAGAAGATGCCGCCAATCAGGACCCACAGGAATACCGGCACCCAACCGAATACGGCAGCCTGAATGGGGCCGTTGATGGGGCCAGCGCCTGCGATAGACGAAAAGTGGTGACCAAGCAGAACATACGGCTTGGTGGGAACATAGTCTACGCCGTCGGCCATGTCGTGTGCCGGGGTAGGCTTGCTCGGGTCAACGCCCCACTGCTTGGACAGCCATCCGCCATAAAGGATGTAGCCAAGCACGAGGACGACAAGACCGCCCAGAAGGGCGAGCATTGCGTTCATGTTGAACCTTTCTATAGAGGGGTATTACTTGATCAGCGCCAAGTTGCCTTCGATGGCTTGCTTTAGCTTCTTGCCTGCAGGGTTGGTAACAACCGCTCCGTTTTCGCGGGAAAGGTCGCATACCGCCAGGCGCAGGTCGGTCCAGCCGTGGAAGCCAAACAGATAGTTCTTGCGGAACTTCGCTTTTTTGGCGGCCGCAAGGGCTTCGTCGGTGCAGTGGTTGGCGATGATCACCAGTGTCAAAGCCGAAGACATGTGGTTCGGGCCGGCGGCAACCTTGCGAATGGCCTTTTGGGTCATGAAGGAAACCTCGTCGGTGATGTTCGACGTATCCAGCTCGTCTGCGAATTCAAAGAACATGAAGTCGTGGGTGTTCACTTCCCAGAGTTTTGCACGCTTTACCAGCACGTACTGCTCGCCAAAGGTGTGGAACTCTGCGAAGGCGGGGAACCTACGGCCTTCAAAAAGATAGTCACGCCTGATGTCGTAGAAGGATTGATGTGCAGCCAGAATGCGCGTGAGCAAGTCTTCGCGTTTGTCTTCGGGCATGCGGTTCCTTTCGCCATCAGATACGGCCATCTCTTCTCTGAAAAAGCGCATGGGGGGCTTTTTCACAAGCGGGAATCATTCTATATCAGCTTGTTACCGATTCGTAATAATTCGACATTTTCGCGCAATATGCGGCGTGAGCGGGGAGATGGGTGCCGCGCGCGGGCTGGTGGGGCATGGGTGAGCCGAGATACCGGCTGCCGTGAGTGAG
>CAVFVF010000071.1:0-4190 GCA_963625925.1 Eggerthellaceae bacterium
GCCAGCTAGCATCTAGGGCTATTCGGTTGCTCCAGCGCCGGAACAACCGAATAGCTACCTTTGAATATCTCTTCGGTGCTTGCGCCTTGAACAGTGGCGCTGGGCTGGTACGAATTCTGGTACGAATAATTCCGAAAGTAGCGCTTTCTTTTGGAGCAAAGTGGTGTGCTGGTTTCTCGAACACACCACTTTCGGCCTACAGTTTTAGTTTTCGGGTCTTGGTAGCAAACCCTCAACTCATTCTCTACCTGGGTTTTGCAAATGTATGCAAATCCCATCTGGGGGAGTCACGGCTTCATTCGTCGAGTATATCGAGTGTGCGATCGATGTCGACTGCATACCTCGATCTGTCGTTCTTCTCGTAGTCATTCAGGTACGTTTGGCAATCCGACACGATTCTCTTGGTGCTCGTGTCGATAGTTCGCTGCCGCACAAGTCGAAAAACCCCTGCGAGGTCGGCCTATCTTCAACCCATTGCCATTCTTACGAATCAGGCCGCTTTTGAAAGCTGGCACATGGGTTACAAGTTAAGCCTGGTTTTTTCAGAGATTAGAAATTTATGATATTGCTCAATCAAGTCCTCTGTTGAGGAATCGCCTTCACACGGCATGTAGAAAATGAATGGCTCCATGTCACTAGGGTAGCCGAAGTCGGCGTAGACGCTTTCGATATCGTCAAGTAAAGCCTGGCCTTCGGTATCTAGACTCGCAAGAATCGCATAGCGCAGGACATCGCGCCCTCGTCCGTCATCGACATAGCCAGCATTGGCGAGAGCTGCAAGGGCGTCTTTTGAGGATCCCTCGAACGCGAGTAGCTCGGGGGTGCCTTCGATTCCTTCACTGACGATCATGTACTCCTCGAAATCAGGGACAGCCGCAGCAGGAAGAAGGCCTGCTTGAACGCCATAAACAATCGCATTCGCCTGCGGCGCGATTCCTGATTTTTCAAAAACAGCAAAACTGTACATATGAATCACCTTAACTTGCGCTTGGGCGCTGGTTTGGTCTGCCTGTTATTACACCGTGGCCGATAAACCTTCGATGTGCGACGCCTCTTGCCGGATCAGGATCGACTATCCATTCGAATATGCCAGGAACGCCATTGAGCGAACCCTCGAGTTGAAGCAATAATCGTTCCTTTCCATCGCCTCCGGTAATTGTAAAGCGGCTTGCGTATCCAGCGTAATTATCAACAATATCTGGAAACGCATGATGTTCGTCGACCTTCAGGGCACTTCCTGTCCTGATTGAGTTTGTTACTAGATTACTTATGTCCGTGGTCAGTGGATAATTCGTTATGATGCTAAATGATTCGACAGACGCTCGATCTCCTATGACTCCGGGAAATAAGCTTCTGCTACTGTGACCGCCCATTACCGCAAACCGCCATTGCTGTGAGAGAGCTTCCCGCGACCTTTGCCGGGAAAGTGGTGTATGGGCACACCCATCTTTGACGGATAATCCGTGACGCCGAACTTAGTGCTTCCATACCAAACGAGTCCCGTAGGGTCTAGCTCGTCAATGACGTACCTGACAGATCGTTTTAGTACTTCGCGGTCGCGAGCATCACGCACCATCGACCGTGCGCCAATTGCAATCAGTGAGTGTTTTGGGAAGCCGGCAAGCACCCTTTCGCCATCGTTCCCTTCGCATCGAGCTTGCGGGATTACGCACTCTAGCTCTTGTTGAAGCCAATAAGTGCAGGTAGCATTACGAAAATGGTTGTACTGTTTTAGCGGACGCGGGAAATCCCAGCAGACACTGTAATCCAATCCGATAACGCCACGGAATTTCTGGAGCTTTCTGATGTAGCTTTTAGGGTTATGCCAGAATCTCTCGATAATGTAGTCGTCTTCAAAAAAGTGCACCCAGCAATCGAAGTCTTCCCAAGTTCGGCTCATCGCGTCTGAGAATGCCACAAGGCGATTGGGCACTACATTGATTTTCTGCAATACTGGCATATCAAGAGGCCCTGCATATTTTGCACCTTCAAGCATCCACGCATGGAATACATCGCGCGCATGACGCTCTGGCTTGACTCTCTGAGAGGTCCTCTCGATAATCTCGTTGTCTGAAATGCGAGCGTTCAATTAAACCCCTTTCGGTGATGTGTAAATTTGTGAGGAAGAGCTCTATAAACGGAATAATAATTTCAATAGATATACCTTAAAGGTACAATAGCGATGCATTCTTAAATGTCCGCTAAGGAGGCTTGATGAGAGAGACGCTGAGCGATTACCCGGCTCTTCAAATGGAAGACGACGGTTTCTTGCTTTCTTTGAAGATTGATTTTGCCGATGCTCGAAGGGAGCTCTTCGGTTTTGAAGAGGGCTTGTCTCTTGGTGAGATGATCGGCAGGTTGATTGATGGCAACGCAGGCGTGATAGACAAGGGGTCGCAGCTTCCGCTTTACGCTCCAGTTTTGTCCGACGACGGCGAGATGGTTGGCTCGAAGGCAGTCCCGGTATGGTCGGGAACCCATATCGGCTTTCCTTTGTATCCTGGCTTGGCGAAGGATTCCGTCGAGATGTTCCTGTATGGAAACCCGAGAAAACCCGGATGCCTTGGCGCTGAGTTTATGAAGTGCGATCCAGCGTTCAGACTCGCCCTTCTCGTGCATTTCGCGACCGACAATGTTCTCATTCATGAGCTTGCAATAGAAGCTTTTCTGCTCGGCGTCTATGAACAAATCCCTTTTGCTGATGAGCATTTTGAGGCAACAGGTCTTCCTGGAACGGCGCTTTCGGCAGTTGTTTCATCAACTGGGCTGTATGCAAAAAGGACAAGAATGCCAAGTGGTGATTTATGTATCGCATATGGCATCACCAAGACGGACGGCTGGAACATCCGCGTTCGTGGGGCAAAGCCAAAGGAGAAGGTTCTCCGTGATTGCTGGCAGGAAATGAGGGCACAGAACGTCTCTGCTGGAAAGCCGTTGTTCGCTATCGACGGGAAGGAATATGCTGCAGCGAAGCCGGGTCCAGATGGAAGAAAGCGTGAACGAGCTGGGAGTGCATTGGTTGACTACATGGTGAATTGGGTTGATGCCCTAAGAGCCAAAGACGGTTTACCCATGCATGGCAAGCGTGTTGATTGGGTTGGTATCCATCATCGATTTGAACGCGAAAATCCCAATTACGTAAACAACTGGACTGCGGACACTATGCGCCGCACTTACAATCGAAGAAAAATAAAGACGTCATAAAAAGGTTTACATAGGTTTAAAACCCCCTCTGGTAAGTAGGAGGCAGCAGAGGGGTTTTACTGTGTTTAGCTGGGGGAATATCATTCATTTTTAAACTCGCAAAATCGCAAGAGTGCAGGTAAATCATCAAAAAGTCTTTACTTTTCGTCAAACTCAAAACGTAATTTTCCGAACTTTCGCGCGACGCGAAATGCCAAGGGGGTCCATTCCGGTGAACCCGCGACAGGCGAATAAACGAGAGCATAAGAGCGGCCGAGTTGTTCTAGGGCTGCACTCAAAAACTTTCCTCACTGAATGGTGGACCTAGATTTAGCACGTGGCAATTCGCTCGGGATTTTGACATAACGGCAACAGAAGCTTCTCAATTATCAATTCGCCTGCAACCTGAGGATTGTATTTTGGCGCGCTCGCCTTAATCATAGCGTTGACATCGTTGCAGAACTCTTTGTCTTTAAGCTTGATTCTGAGGTTATCGATTATCTGCTCACCACTCAGGCCCTCGGGATGGTAAGCGGGGAACGCCTCAAGAATTTCGTTCGGATCGAGTTCTAGAGCGGTCAGCGCAAGCCAGAGATCATACAGGTCGCGGCCTTTCTTCCTCTGGTAGAGGGCCCGCAGCTTGGTCGCAACCAATTCCTCCGCATGGAATCCAAAGCCCGCGTGCCGGCGAGAAGATCTCTGCCCTCTTGCGCAGCGGAGCCATGCGCTGAGACACCTGGTTGGCGGGCACTCCTATGAGATGTGCTATCTCTTCGGTGGTCAGTTTGCCAATGCCGTGAGACAACGCCCAGCTAGCAACATTCGTTGCTTTCACCGAGCCGTGTTCTGTATGTTGGATGTACTGATTCATATAACGTGTTCTAACGAATAGCGATAGATTAAGCAATAACAATCATGCGTCAAGGGCTTAGCGACAGGTGGATTACAGATGAAAACGATTGCAGATTATAGGTACATCTGCATGAAGGTTCCAATAGCTAATATAG
>CAVFVF010000072.1:0-4161 GCA_963625925.1 Eggerthellaceae bacterium
AGCTAACCCGCCTAAGCAACCAAACCAATCAAGGCCGCCTTCGGGCGGCCTTTTTTGCAAAAAACTAGCTGAAGGCCTGATAAAACGTGGTTTGTCACGCGTTGTTAACAAGCAAAGCTGTAAACTTTATACATTTGCTGCGATAGGCCTACTGCGCCCATTTGCAGCTGGCTGCTTTGCCAAGCGCAAGGCGGCGCCAAACATAGCTAAACAGGCCCAGCCGCGCAAACGTACCAAAGATGAGCAACGGGCGGCTAGGTAAGTAGGAGGTATAGGTATGAGTTTGTTGAAGAGGCTAACAGGGGGGGGCAAGCGCCAGAGCCGCTTTAGCCGCGCGTGCGCCGGCGTTTTGGGCACAACCCTGGCCCTTACGTTGGGCATTGGCGGTGCATCTATCGCGTTTGCTGCGAACGGCGACACCACCCCAAGCTACGTGGTTAAGTCGGAAACCCCGGCCAATACCACGATGAACTTCTTCGATTATTGGACTACCAGCAACCAAAACGATTACGTTTCCCAAGGTAATAGTGCTCTTCGCGGCACCTCGGGCATTAACGCCAGTCATGCTTTGCAGTTCAATACGGGTTCCGGCACCGGCATCAACAAATGGTCGGGAAGCGTAGACACAACGAACTTCGTCAACAACACGCTCACCGACAACTTCCCCGTTATCAAAGCCGGCACCTATACCGTTAATGGCACAAGCGCCACGGTGAGTAAAGATGAGTCCCTCGACTACCTCTTCAATCAGTTCGATTCCAGCTCCAGCACGAATACCGTAGCGGGCAAAAAAGCCTATACAGACGTGCAGGGCCTTTTCCAGCTCGACGACAATGGCTATTACTATTACGACAGCTCGAAGAACTTCGCCCTGTTCAACGAATCTTCCAATAGCTTCACGGTTTACAACCAGGCTTCCGTTGGCTTTTACCCTCTAACGGCCAACCAGGCACTTACCGATGTTTTCAACGTAAGCGGTGATACCCTTTCCAAGAAAAGCGGCGTAACCGTTAACTCCGATAGCACCCTTAACCACCACATCGGTGCATCGATGGACACCACCTTCACCCAGCCTGTTAACGGTAAGGTGGCAAGCGGCGATGCCATGACCTACGAGTTCTCGGGCGACGACGACGTATGGGTCTTCATCGACGGTGTGCTGGTGGGCGATGTGGGCGGCATCCATGGTGCTGCTTCGCTTAAGATCGACTTTTCCACCGGCGCTGTTACGGTGAATAGCGGAACCACGTATGCAAAGTCCACTACGCTGCTTAAGGCTTATACCGATGCCGGCAAGCAAGGCACTACCTCCTGGAACGGCAATACCTACGCCTCCAACACCCTTCACGACCTTAAGTTCTTCTACCTGGAACGCGGCGCCGGCGCTTCCAACATGAGCTTGAAGTTCAACCTGCAAAACTCGCCTGTTTCCGAGGTCGATAAGGTCGACCAGAACGGCAACAACGTTGAAGGCGCCCAGTTCGAGCTTTACAGCACCGATGAAAACTACAGCGTAAGTGGCCGCACGCTGCTGGCCACCGGCACCACCGACGAAGACGGCATTCTGCAGCTGAAGGACGCCGAGGGCACCACTATTTCCTTCGACATCCAGTATGCGCAGTATGGCCGCCAGTATTTCTCGCTGAAGGAAACAAGCATTCCGGAAGGTTATCGCACCAGCCTTACCTCCAACGACCACGAAATGCATTTGAAGTACGAGCCCACCAACAGCGGCCTGGGCTTTTCTGCTGGTGGCGTGCTGGTAACCGCTAACGATTCCAGCGGCGTGAACCGCATGTGGTCGAACGGTGGCTACGCAGCTGCCATGGAAACCCTTGTCGCGCCCGATAAGGTACATACCTATGAAGACTCTTCTACCGAATACAACACCGGCGACGGCGTAACCTTTGCCGTTGTGTGCAAGCGCATCAACGACGGCGATATTGCTGCCACTAGCTCTTGGGCTCCTGTTACGGGCGATGCGTATAACGGTTATACGGTAGCCGGTGAGCTCACCGTTGCAACTGCTGTGGAAGCAGCTAAGAAAAGCGGCGCAACTTACACCAAGACTTCGGCGGGCGAATACACCGCCACGCTGAACAACATGCCGGGCGACATCAAAACCTACGCCGCCATGATGCAAGATCCTGACGATGCGCAATTCACGGTTATCTCCGTGCACACCACCGCACCTTCGTTGGATCAAGCTAACGAAAGCAACACCTACATTATTGACTCGTCGAAGTTCACGCGTGAATTCGCTACCAGCTTGAAGATCACCAACATCCAGAACCGCCTGTGGGTTACCAAGGTGAATTCCGCTGGTGTGGCACAGAACGGTGCCACCTTCGCGCTGTATAAGGTCGACGACATTAAAAACGACATCGTCATTAACGAAGACGGTACCCTTTCGCTGAAGGAAGGCGGCACGTCGGCAAAACCGTACGATACCGCCACCACCAAAGACACTACCGACCCGTACAAGTTGAGTGGTGCGGCTTGCTTCCCGGTAGATTCCAGCGACCACAAATCGCTTACCAACGGTACGTACTACCTGGTTGAAACCGGTGCACCTACTGGTTACGAGAAGAACACCAACGTTACGAAGGTTTATGTGACCGACGAGGGCGTCTACGCCGATGCTGGCATCCAGGGCGACGGCGTGAAGACCATGTCGGGCCCCGGCTCGCTGCTGGCAACGCTGGCTCAGTTCGGCTCGAACGGCGTAATTGACAACACCTTGTACAAGATCACCGGCACCATCCAGAAGGCTACTGCGGCCGATGGCGCTCTTACCTGGGCCGACCCCGCAGAGGGCGCTCAGAGCATGAACATGCACTACACCGACAAGGAAGATACCGCAGGCGTCATTCTGCAGTACGTCAACGACATAGACAATACTCTTGCTGCCCTGTACGAAGATACGGGAATCAACCGTATGCAGATTAAGCAGAACGCGGATTTTGCTAAGAGCACCGATTTCCACGGCACCAACCTGGGTGACAAGGTTATCAATTCCTTGTTCACGCAATCTGTTGGCGTTCAGTACACCGACAAGCACACGCCCGTTGTTTCCGATAGCCCTGTTGCTGGCCAGGTAACGCTTACTGGCCGCGATTGGACCGACAGCGACAAGGCCGCCTTCAAGGTTGAGCCTTCTGATCAGGAAACCACTATCAGCGGTAAGAAAACTACCACCAAGCAGGCCGTTAGCGACAAAGTTGTTACCGGCATCGTTGATACCGCTACGGCCACCAAGCCCCAAAGCGGCAAGGTTTCCGGCTTCGAATTCAAGACGGATACCGCCGATGGCAAGCTCACCTTCTATGAGCCCGGTACCTATGTCTTCGACATAACGCAGACCACGGTGGGCGCCGACGGCATGAAGATCGACACGCATGTTTCCACCGTTACTTATTCGGTTGTCGAGGGTACCGATGGCAAGCTGAGCGTTACCGCCGCGTATAACAACAGCGTCGAGGGCGCTACTGCTTCCGACAAGGAAATTACCGATAAGGCTGCCTTCACCAACAGCGCTGCAGCCAAGACCGCTGCTGTTCAGCGTGGTGCCGAAACCGTAAACGTTGATGGCCAGCTGGTAGGCGTGGGCGAAGAGATTACCTACACCATTAACTGGGTTAACAGCGCGGTCGCCGAGTCCGCCGACGGCGCGAAGACCCCGGTCGCCGCCAACGTGACCGTGACCGACGTTCTGCCGGCGGGCCTTGAGTTTGTAAGCGCAAGCGATCCTGGCACCAACGCCGATGGCACTGTTACCTGGAACCTTGGCGAGCAGGCAGCAGGTGCTACGGGCTCCGTCACTGTGAAGGTTAAGGTTTCCGATGCAGCTGTGGCAGCACTTGAGGGAAACAGCCTCACGAACAAAGCTTCTGTAAACCTGAAGAACGACAGCGGCGTTGACACTACGTACAACCCCACGCCTTCCACGGTTGATGTGCCGAAGAAGGCCGTGAAGAAGGTTATCGCTCAAGATGCGTCTGTCCCGGATACCACAGAAGACATTGACGGCGCTGTCAAGATCGGCGATAAGCTGCAGTACACTATCTCGTTCCCGATTGCTGCAGGTGTTGACGTTGTAACTATTACCGACAAGGTGCCTTCCGGTACTACATTTGTAATGCCCGAAGCCGGTTGGGGAAC
>CAVFVF010000073.1:0-3975 GCA_963625925.1 Eggerthellaceae bacterium
ATCTTCAGCCCCATGTGGATTTCCTTCCTTATTGGTACTTCGCTGGGCACCATGGGCGTATTCATTATTAACGCCATCCTGGCAGTATTCATGGCTGTATGGCTGTTCTTCTTCGGTGTTGAGACCAAGGGTCGTACGCTTGAGGACATCACCAAGGGTCTGCTGGACGACTAGTTCATACATACCTAACGTTCGGTTAATCCGAAACTTTAAGAGGAGCTCTAGGGGGAGCTCCTCTTTTTTTGCGTTTGAAGACCAAGGCAGAGCCGGCGCTGGCTTTTTGCAGATTGCAAAGACGGTCGAAAGATTAAAACCCTACAGCGGCAACGTAGGTTGCGCGGTGCATGCCCAATCAACAGGATTGGCACCGCTGGCAGATAAAAATTCGTTGCAGCGTGAAAAGGGCCTAGAGCCCATAAACGCCGCCAATTCCCCACTGGCACGATTTGCCGAAAGGGGGCTGGGGTGTGTGCTTTCCAGCACCAATTTGTTTGAATGCGTGCTTTGGGCCGCTTCTTGCGCACTGCGCACTACATCGATGGCGTTGCGACCCCAAGCCATGAACACCACAGGCTGAGGCAAGTTGAAGCATTTCCGCATCAAGTAATTGGTAAGCACCTGCCAGCCAAACGAACTATGCGAATTGGCCTCATGCTCGCGCACGGTAAGAGTGGCATTGAGCAACAGCACGCCCTGCTTTGCCCATGCAGTTAAATCACCGCTTAAAGGCACAGAGCAACCCAAATCCGATGCCATTTCTTTATAAATATTGCGAAGACTAGGCGGCAGCTTTTGCCCCTCCGGCACCGAAAACGATAGCCCCATGGCCTGCCCTGGGCCGTGATACGGGTCTTGGCCCAATATAACCACGCGAACTTCACTTGGCGGCGTGCAAGCCAGGGCATACAGAATATGATCCTGCGCAGGGTAGATAGTTTGGCTTTCACGCAGCTTCTTCACCTTAGCAAGCAAAGTGTTGGTTGCCTGCTGCACATCAGCGGGTGCATTCGCAAGCCATGATTGAATATTGTTATTGGCCAAGCTTTCCACCTATGCATCCTTTCGCTTTACGCACTTGATTGTAGCGTTGCAGGCAGGCAGCCGTACAATAAGGCTATGCAGAATTACCCCCAAGACAGCACTGCTGCTCATCTGGCAGAATTTTTAAGTAAGCCCAACATGCTTACCCCTTTGGTGTTGCTCATGGGTTTTATCGGCGCCGCACTTCGCTACCTTTTGGAATGGGCGCTACCCGCTCAAGGCGGCTTTCCTTGGGCCACGCTCTTCATCAACATTTTTGGCTGCTTTATGTTGGAGATTATCAACCAGTACGTTGGACGTAGGCTGCATTTACCTGCGCCATTGGTGAAATCTCTGGGAATTGGCCTTATTGGCGCATTCACCACCATCGCGGCATTTTCTACCGAATGCTTAACGTTTATACAAGCCAATGAGCTTGCGCTGGCTGCTGCCTACATTGGCGCCACCATTGTTACTACGTTTTTGGCTTCTTTGGCCGGGCGCGTTGCGGCAAGCTTCTTGGCACTGCGCAGATACAAGCTTATGCGCGCAAACCTTCGCGTAAACAAAAACGCCAATGGCGGTGATTCCGAATGAGCATCATCACCATTTTGGCAGTGAGCCTAGGAGGTGCGCTTGGCGCATTCTGTCGCAATAAGGCCAGCCTGTTCTTAAAGCCGCGCTTTCCTGGGCGCTTCCCCTTGCCTACCCTGCTTATCAATCTAACCAGCTGCACCATTGCAGGCATTGCCCTGTGTTTCCAAGCGGGAATGAACGAAATGGCCTACGCGGCGCTTACTATGGGCTTTCTGGGAGGCTTTAGCACGCTTTCCAGCATGAATTATGAAGCGGTAGACCTGGTTTCCCAAAAACACTATGCAACGGGTTTTGGATACCTAGCCATCACCTATGCTTCAACCATTGGTGCTGCGGCTGTAGGGTTTGCGCTGGCGAGCTTGATTGTATAAAGCGCCCGCAAGGACGCTAATTCACCTGCACCAGGGAAAATACTTCGGCGCACGTGGATTCAGCAATTTTCTTACGAGGCTCCAAGAAAGAAAGCTCCATCAAAAACGCCATACCAACAAGCTCGGCGCCGAACTCCTTGATGAGCTCGGCCTGAGCAGCAGCAGTGCCCCCCGTTGCCAACAAGTCGTCCACGATAAGAACCTTGTCGTTAGCGTCAAGGGCGTCAATATGCACTTGCAGTTCATCGGTGCCGTACTCAAGGGCGTATTCTGCACTGCGAACTTCACGCGGAAGCTTACCTGGCTTACGAGCAGGAACAAAACCCGCACCCAAAACATAAGCGACTGGAGCGCCCAAAATAAAGCCACGAGCTTCAGCGCCTACAACCTTGGTAATACCCTTGCCTTCAAAATGCTTAGCAATGCGATCAATGGTTTCACGAAAGCCGTCAGGGTCTTTAAGCAGCGTGGTAACGTCCTTGAAGATAACGCCCGGCTGAGGATAGTCGGGGATGCTGGTAATAAGTTTGTCCAAATCGAGTTCGGCCATGATTGCTCCTAAAAATCTGCCGTTAGCCTTGGGTATTGTAACGCCTTAAACCCGCTTAGCGAAGCGGGACCAACGGATACGTATCGGGCAGTTCCTGCTTGCTTACCAGGTATTTCAAATAGGCCATGGTTTGCGCAATAAGCGAACGGCGCCCAAATATGGCGCGCTTTTCCCACGGTGTACGCTTGGGTGCCTGCGTAGATTGGTAGGCCAGCTCGCCTGGGTCGGTTATGCCCGAGGCGCATAACTCGCGAAAACTGGCCACTTGACGGTGGTAGTGATCGGCAATCTTTTCGCAACGCTGATGCAGATTGGTGCCTTCGGCCCCATGGCCGCAAAGTACCAAGTTAGCCTGAAGATGCGAAAGCCTGCTGTTGGACCCGAGCAGAATGGCCAGCTGATCTTCAGCGCCTTCCACCATCACAGGCGGGTAGCCGTTGTAGAGTACCGCATCCCCAGCAACAAACAGCTTTGCGGCCTCATCGTACAAGCAAAGGTGATGCATGTCGTGCCCAGGGGTTTCTAAAACGCGCAGGGAATAATCGCCCACCTGCAGCACATCGCCATCATGCAAAACCGTAAGCTCGCCCGCAAACGAGCCGCCGCTGCGCGTCATTGGCTCCCAATATTCAGCGTCGTACGAGCCTCCAACGCGGTGTGCAGCGCTTACGCTTCGCTCAATTTCACCAATTTCGACAGCGGCCATAACTGGGCAGCCACGCAGTTGGTAATCAGGCAAGCCACCATACACACGCATTCCAGGGCGCCAAATTTGCGCCAGACCAGCACAATGGTCCCAATGAAAATGAGTGATAAATACGTCCACTTCATCCCACGAAATACCAAGACTAGCCAATGCCGCGTTGTATGCATCAAGCGTTTCTGGCTCGTCGCAACCAGCATCCACAATGAGCGAGCGCCCGTTGCCCCGCCCCGATTGGCCTTTGAAGATGTAAGAATTGGTGGGACCTATTGCTTCAGGCATAGGTAGGTCAACGCGATAGACGCCACTTGCCAGCTGCTCCAACCGCGGACGGTCCGAATACACGATGGGCATGCGAGTCATAGCGCTCCCCTTCCCTTTGTTTCAAATTCTGCATTTAGCATTTTACGGCAGCATCGATGCGCCTAAAGCCTGTTAAAATTGCAAAGTTTGGAATTTAACGGAGGATTGCATGCACACCACGCTACATAAAGCTCAAAGTATTTTTATCTCGATTGTTTTGGCCTTTGGCCTGGTATCTTTTACCGGTTGCAGCGCCAAGAGCAATGCTAACGATGCTCAAGCAAGCCAAAACTCAACCCAGGTTGAAAACGTAGCCGATATTCAAAAGGTTGAGTCTTCAAGCGAGGTGCCGGCGTATTCTGGTCAACCTTACGTTGAAATCAACAACAACCAACCTACTTTTACCGATGAAGACAAACAGCGGTCTACCT
>CAVFVF010000074.1:0-3859 GCA_963625925.1 Eggerthellaceae bacterium
TACACCTCAACCGTTACCGTGTTGCGGCCGGTGGTGTTGCCGCCATCGAGCCACTGCTTGGCCAGGCGCACACGCGTGCCCTCGCCTGGGTAAGGCGTGTTGAAGAAGCTGCTGAAGTTGATAACCTGCTGGTTAGCAGTGCCGTTTTCGCGCGTGAACGTGGTATCGGCCGTGGTGGGCGCGAAATCGGAGGAGCTGCTGAAGCCTTCGGGCGTGTACTCCATGGCCTGGTAGAGGTACTTGGAACCCGCCTCGTCGCACTTGGGCATGCCGTCGAAATCCAGCGTCCACGGCGCGCTTTCGCGGTAATAGAACGTGGTGTTGTCAAGCGCGGTGGCCTGAGTCCATTCGTCATCCACCGTGCCGTCCATCACAAGCTCGCTCGCGAACTTAGTCTCGTTCTGATACAGGTCAACGATAAGCGTCGCGGGGAAGGTGACGGTGGTTTCGCTGCCGTCATCGGCCTTGATGCTGAACTGCTCGCCCGGCGCCACGCCGTAAGGGCTGGTGACGCCCGTCACGTTCTTGTACGTGCCGTCTTCCTGCTTCACCGTCCAGTACTTGGTCGCGCGCGCGTAGGTTTGCCCCGTGTAGGTGTTGGTGATGGTCTTGTTGGTGTATTCAACATCGCCATAGCCGTAGTCGTCCTTTTGGGCCGAATAGCTGCCCTTGAAGCTAACGATTTCGGGGTTGCCCTGCTCGTCGGCCAGATCCAAGGTTGCATCGCCCGTGATTCCCGCAAAGTCGCCCGTGGTGTAGGGCTTAAACTTGCTTGAACCGTCCTGCTTCACGTCAACCTCGCACCACTGGTACACGTATTCGTGGCCCATGTCGTCGTAGCGCTGCTGCGTGCTGGAAACGCTTTGGCTTAAATTGGCGGCCGCCCAACCGGTAAGTTCCACGGCATCGCCCACGGCCTGCCAGGAATCGTCCACGGGGTATAAGCCCGTGTCCTGGTTCATTTCCATGCCGTCCTCGAGCGCATGGCGCTTCAGCTGCATCACCACGGTGACGTCTTTCAGCTGGTCTTGGTAGGCGCCCGCGTTCCAGGTTTTCGTCAGCTCGGGCGTGGTGGTGCCGGTTTGCACGTTGGAAATGGTGCCTTTGTTGTAGGCCACGATGTTGCTGGCTGAAGAGAACTCGCCGTCAACCTTCACCACATCCCACGCGCCGGTGCCTTGCTGCAAGGTGTCCGCATCGTATTCGGCCTGGTTATAGGCAACCGACACGTTGTGGTTGGCGTCTTCGGAAAGCACGCCCGCCACACGCTTGTAGCCCGCGACGGAGTCTTCGCGCAGGAAATAGATGTAGGGGTAGCCGTCGGGGTCGTACTTGGCAAGCGCACCCTGCACATCGGCGGGCAGCTTGTCGCCCAGGTCTATGGGGCTTGCGGCCGCGGTCTGGTTTTCCTCGGCGGTAAGGCTGAACTCAACATAGGCGCCCGCGGTGTCGGTAACCTGGGCGGCCTTGGCGATGTTTTTCTCGGCGGTGCTGTAGCGCCACAGGCTGTAGGTGGTTTCGGGGCGCTGCGTGCTGTCGGTGTCGAACCACTGCTTGGTGGCGCTAAACGACGTGGTGCCCGCATGCGTCAGCGTGACGGTGCCGCCGCTGTAAGCTGCAGTGATGTCGGAGCTATGGTTAGGCACGTTGGCATTGCTGTAGGTAACCTGGTAGTAATCGGTGGTGCCGTCTTTGGCGCGCTGCATCTGGGCCTCGGCGTTGTGCTGCAGGCAGTATTCCAGCGGCGTGTTGTCGGGGTAATACGCGGGCAGCTTGGCTGTGATGGTTGCCGTGTTGTCGTTCACCGTGATGGAGGAATTGGCAGGGATGCCCGTGGCCTTCGCCACTTCGGCGCTGTTCATTTGGCTAACAATCGTTTCGGCAGCGCCAAGGCCGGCATTCCATTCGCTAGCGGTAATGTCGGTGGCGAAGGTGTTCGCGCCGTCGCGCAGCTCAACGTTGAAGGTTTGCTCTTCAAGCAGCTGCAGGCACTCCTTGCCCGCGGCCACGTAACTGTTGGTAGCACCTTTGTAGTCGCCATAGGCTAAGGCCTGGTAACCTTCGGGGGCATTGCCCGTGCGGACGATTTGCCAGTCGATGTCGTAGTTGGTGGTGGCGCCGGCTTTATCGGTATGGGCTACCGCGCTGGGCAGCGTGTTGTCGCTTCCCGAGGCGAACACGTAGCTTTGGCCCGATTCGCTTGCACTAATCTTGATGGCCGCAGCCTGCTCTTCGGTAAGGCCCAAGACCGCTACATCGATGGGGTCTGTGGCCTCGAACGAAGTCCAGCTGCTCCATTCGGTTTTGCCAGACTCCTTGTTGCGATACTGCAGCTGAAGGCCGTTTTTCGCGTCTTTGAGCGCAGGGCGCTTGTTGCCAGCGTTGTTGTTATCGGCCCACAAGGTGGTAAGCGTAGCAGAGCCATTGAAACTAGTAGGTTTGTAGCTGCTGGAAGCCTTGGCATCGGCGCTTGCAAGCGCGGCTTCGCCTTCGCCAGCAAAGCCCGCGGCGGCCAGCAAGTCGGCCTTGGCAGGGATGGCCAGTTTTGCCGCTTCGCGATTCTGCTGGGGCTGCATGTTCCACTCAACCTCAGTAGCCTCTTCTTGCACCAGGCCAGAACTGAAGTTTACGGGCAGGGTTGCCGTACCGCTAAGGGCGGCGTTAGCATCGGCGGCCGCTTTGGCGCCCTGGGCCGTAAAGGTTACCTTCAGCTGGGAGTTGTCCCACTTGGCGGTTGCAATTTTTGCAGTAGTGGCCTTGCCTTCTTCATCAGCCTGAAAAACATCCAGCTCCGCGGCTTCGTCTGCCAAGGCAAAGCCTTCGGGCAAAGCAACGCTAAAGGTATCGCCTTCAGCAACGGTGGAACGGTTAAGGGCCTTTTCGGCCTTTGCAAAATCAAAAGAGAAAGAAAGGTTAAGCTGCGCCGGAATGGTTTCGGGCAAGCTGGGCTGGTTATTGGCGGATGCAGAGGATTCGCTCCGCTGGGCGGCTTCGTTGCCCGCGCCCTGCTGGGCGGCCATAGCCTTGTCCACACGGCTGGCCAGCTCTTCGTTGTTTACGGTAAGGCCCGTGGTTGAAAGCGTCAGCGCCTCGGATTCGGTCCAGCTAACCGGCAGGCCCTCTTCGCCATTGGTTTGCTGGGATTGGCCGGCTTCGGCAGCGGTTGCTGCAGCATCGCCCGATCCGCCGGAGCTAGCATTGCCATTTGAACCAGATGCAGAAACGCTAGCGGCACTACCCTCTTCGGAAGAAGCGCCTTCGGCCGTAGCGGCCTGCGCGTTTTGCGCGGCAAGGCCTTGTTGGGACTGGCCTTCTGCCTGGTCTGCCACCTGTTGGGCGGCGGCGTTTTCGGCGTATGCCTGACGCATGTTGGTCAGGTTGCTCGTGAGCGTAGTTGGCAAACAAAGCGTAAGCGCCATGAACACGGCAAACGCCTTGTAACCAAGGTTGGTACGGAGATCAAGAGCACGGGTGCGTTTAGTGGACATTTATTGTCTTTCTCTCATGTATGTCAAGGTGCGCATAAGCGCAGATGGAACCAGTTTACCCAAATATGAGCCAGCAAGCCCCACATAATTGGTATTTTTACTACCACGCACACAATATGTAGAGCTTTCCGTTCTTGATTCCGCAAGTTGGCCGCCCAATCTCACAAACGAATCAAAGCGCTACGCCCCCCCGCTGCGGCACAAAGCGCCGTGAATACGAAGCACAAGCCCGCTGGCGCAAGCGCTGCGCCGTAAGCCCCTGCTCACTGTGAGCGGGCGACCCCTATACATGCGCACAGCGGCAACATCGCCACACAAAAAGGCCGCCCGAAGGCGGCCTTGATTGGTTTGGTTGCTTAGGCGGGTTAGCT
>CAVFVF010000075.1:0-3608 GCA_963625925.1 Eggerthellaceae bacterium
CAACCGGCCTGCCTGTGTTCGACTTCATCACGCTGGCCAACTGGGTAGCCAGCGCTGTGGTTCAAAAGACGTACTACGGCTACTTCTAAGCAGGGGAGCGCTGCGGCTCGCAACGCCTGTGCGCGAGCAATCAAAGCGCTGCGGCTCGCAACGCTGGCGCCTAGGCAGCATAGCGCTGCGGCTCGCAACGTTAGCGCCAATATGGCCAAAAATCTATGAGCACTAAGGGAGCCCTTCGGGGTTCCTTTTTTTAACCAGTCGTCCTCAACAATTGGTTGTTTGCCGAGCAGACGGAGCGCTGACCCCGCTTGGAGTACACTTAAAGCGTGTTCAAAAATTAGCACGTTTAAGTTCTGTGCCTGCAAGCACTCTCAACCTTTCGGGGGGGTATCGTCATGAGCGGTATCTACGAAAATAACCAGGCCAAACAACCCAATAACCAGGCAAAACAGGCTGGCGTTTTCAGCAAAACGGACTCTTTGAATAAGGTTCTTGCCGCCTTGGCCGACCTTGACCAGGCTGCCGATGAAGCCGTCTTTAGCGAGCGCATCCCTGCGGTTTTGCAGGCTATGTGCGAATACGGGTGTGCCGAACGTGCGTATATCTTCGAATGGCTAGACGATTCCCACACGGTAATTAGGAATACCTACGAGTATTGTGCGCCTGGGGTTAAGCCCATGATCCAATACCTGCAGGATGTTCCGTTTGAACATGCTCCTGCTTGGCTTTCTTTGTTGGAAGAAGGCCACGACTTAGTGGTGGAGGACATCGAAGAGTTTAGGGTTTCCAATCCTAAAGAATACGAGCTCATCAAAAAACAGGGCATTACTTCGCTTGCATTGTTTCCCTCTTTTGCGGGCAGCGAATTTATTGGGTTCATTGGCCTGGATGACCCTGCGCAAAATGTTGATTCTGAAATATCGCGTCAGCTGTTTCACTCCATTGGCGGCCACATTGGTAACATCCGCCAGCTGTATCGTTCGCGCAGCATTCTTGAGCAACATCAGGAACGGCTTGAAAAAGCCAATGCGTTGCTCGAATCTGAAAAAGACTTGCTTTCCGCCCTGTGCATTGACTACACGGTTGTGTATTTGGTCGACCTAGAAAACGATACCTATGAATGCATTAAGCGCGCGGCTGCTGCCAACGATAATCAGATTTCTAGCAAGCACGGCGAAAGCCCCAGCTTTACTGAGCGTTTTGGAATCTATTTCAGGGACTATGTGCTGCACGAATCGTGCCCCGACTTTTTGGAGCGCTTAAGCCCTGCAGCTATCAAGCGTCAGCTTTCTAACCAGCAAGATTTTGCCTTTAGGTACGAATGCCGCCCCAATGCTGCGGGTGCCCGCTATTTCGAAATGCACGTGGTGCGCGTGCGCCAGAAAGAAGGCCATTATTTTGCTGCCGTTGGCTCGCGCTATATTGACGAGCTGGTTATGGAAGAACAGCGCTACAGGGCCCAACTGCAAAAGGCCCTTTCTGAAGCGGAGCTTAACTACGAAATTATTTCTGCAATTGGCAAAATCTACTGGGCTATCTATCGCATCGACCTAACAACCCATACGTACGAAGAGATTTCGGGTAATTCCGGGGTTAGGGCCGACCGCGAGCGTACCGGTAACGCCGACAAGGCTATTTTGGGAACCCAGGAGCATATCATTTCGCCTGAATACCTAAATCGTATGCGCGATTTTATGAACCTGGACACGCTGACCGACCGTCTTGAAAGCACCGACACCCTAAGCATGGATTGCAAGGCCTTTAACGGCGATTGGTATCAGGGCCTGTTCATTGTAAAAAAGCGCGATGCAGCAGGCCGCGCCACCAACGTTTTGTATTGTGTGCGCAATATTACCGACCAGAAGGGCAAGGAGCTGGATTATCAGCGCAAGTTGGAAGAAGCGGTTGACGAAGCCCGACGCGCCAATGTGGCAAAAACGGACTTCCTTCGTCGCATGAGCCACGACGTGCGCACGCCCATCAACGGCATCCGTGGCATGCTGAGCATTGCCGATCATTTTCCAAACGACCCCGAAAAGCAGGCGGAATGCCGCCATAAGGCTTGGGAAGCTTCCACCTATTTGCTTACGCTTATTAGCAATGTGCTGGATATGAACAAGCTGGAAAGCGGCAAGGTGATACTGGAATCCAGCCCGTTTAACTTAAGGGAAATGCTCGATGAAATTGATGCTGTTTCGGCGGCGCAAGGTGCCGGTTATGGCATTACCGTTGTTAGCGATTCGGGGCCTAACCAGGTAGACCATTGGGATGTTATTGGTAGCCCGCAGCATGTTCGTCAGGTTCTTGTAAACATTGTTAGCAATGCGGTGAAGTACAACCGCCGCAATGGGCGCGTGGTTGTGCGCACCGAAGAGCTTTCGTTTGACGGAGTGCGCGCCACCTATCGCTTTACCTGTGCCGATACGGGCATTGGTATGAGCCCGGAATTCCAGCGCCATGCCTTTGAGCCCTTTGCCCAGGAAGGCAAGGGAGAAGCCCTTAACATTGTTGAAGGTTCTGGCTTGGGCCTTTCCATTGTAAAGAGCCTGGTGGAATACATGGGCGGCACCATTAGCTTTGAAAGCGTTGAGGGTACCGGCACTACGTTCACGATTGTGTTGCCGCTTGAAGTGGACCTTTCCAAGGTTGAAGCAGCAAACAACGAGGCTGTAACAGGTGCGGTTGATCTGGCGGGTCTTCGCGTTGTTTTGGCAGAAGACAACGACCTTAATGCCGAAATTGCCACCTTCTTGTTTGAAATGCATGGCGTTGAGGTGGTGCGTGCCTGCAACGGCCAGGAGGCGCTGGAAAAGTTTGTTGAGCAGGAGCCCGGGTATTACGACGGCATTTTCATGGACATTATGATGCCCATTATGGATGGCCATGATGCGGCCCGTCGCGTGCGAGTGCTCAGGCGCCCCGATGCAAAGGTGATTCCCATTTATGCCATGACGGCGAATGCGTTTGTTGACGATATTCAGCGCAGTAAAGAAGCCGGCATGAACGGGCATTTGGTAAAGCCGCTGGAAGAAGCCCGCGTGCTGGAGGCCCTTGCCACCTGCAAGGAATACGGAAAAACCAAGCCCAGGGAATAGATTGGGTTGAGCGCAAAAAAGGGAACCCCGAGGGGGTTCCCTTTTTTTGTTGCGGCGTATTTAGCGAAGCGGCAGGGGGTTGCTCCATTTGCCGGTTTCCGGGTTCCAAGAAGCTTCAAAGCAATTGCCATCTGCATCGTCGCCTTCGCAAGTGAATTCAACGTTATCAATCTCGGGGTCGGGGTAGGGTTCATCGACCATGCGTAATGAACCCCTGCCGGTGTAAAGGCTGAAGCCGAGATCAAACCAAAGGTTGCTGATGTAGAAATCGGTGCTAACTGAGAGTATTTCAGCATCCAGGGCAGGTAAGTCGCGGCAGTGAAATCTGAGCGTTGTGGGTATTGCGCAAGCGGGCAGAGCCTTTTGGAGTATCTTGCCTATGGCCTGAGCAACTAGTTCATCGTTTTCGTTTTGGTAATTGCGTTTTGCAGGCGAAGCCAAATCATCGAACTTCCCGTTGTCCAACGCATTCTTTTTGTGCCATACGAAGAAATCGAGATTGAAGGGGTAGCC
>CAVFVF010000076.1:0-3457 GCA_963625925.1 Eggerthellaceae bacterium
GATGACGCGCGAGGAATGTCTGCGCGTCGAGGACATGGGCAACTACTTCCGCGTGTCGTGTGATTCGCGCGACTTGAACTACGACAAGTTCGTGGTTGATGGCGATGTGAAAACAATGGCTGAGGAAGCTTACACCTCTCACAACACCGAACGCCTGGGCGTTGCTAGTACGGTTGAGAGGATTAAGACCGCTGAGTATGTGCAGCTTGCTCTTGAGGGTCGCGAACACGAGGCGGTGCAGTAGCCGTGAAGGTCCTCGTGACTGGCGCGAAGGGTATGGTGGGAACCGCTCTTTGCAACAACCTGCGCAACCTCCGCGACGGTAAGGACCGCACGCGCCCGGGTTTGAATATCGAAGAAATCTACGAATACGATATGGATTCCACGTCCGAGGAGCTTGCCGAATGGTGTGCGCAGGCGGATTTCGTATTCAACCTAGCTGGTGTTAATCGCCCCAAGAACGCCGAAGATTTTATGACCGGCAACTTCGGCTTTGCTAATCAGCTACTTGATGCTTTGAAAGCAGCCAACAATGCGTGCCCCGTGATGCTCTCTTCCAGCGTGCAGGCCACGCTTGCTGGCCGGTTTGGCGATTCAGAATATGGCCGCTCCAAGCTAGCGGGTGAAGAGCTATTCTTCGACTACGGGGAGGAGACCGGAGCCAAGGTGGCGATTTATCGCTTCCCCAACCTTATGGGTCACTCCAAGCCCAATTACAACTCAGCGATCTCGACGTTTTGCTGGGCAGTGGCCAATGATGAGTCCTATACCGTAAATGATCCATCAGTTGAACTTGAACTGTTGTATATAGACGATTTGGTCCAAGGCATGTTCGACTTGCTCGAGGGCGAGGAGCAGCATTGCCGATTCGAAGGCGTAGGGGCTGTGGCCGATGAGCGAGGCCGTTACTGCTACGTACCTGTTACGCATAAGGTAACGCTGGGCGAGATTGTGGACCTACTACAGCAGTTCAAGGCGCAGCCGCAAACCCTGATGATGCCCAAGATGCCGGAAGGGTCGTTTGAAAAGAAACTCTACTCGCTGTATTTGACGTACCTTCCTGCTAGCGCGTTCAAGTATGCGCTGAAGATGAACTGCGACGACCGCGGCAGCTTCACCGAGTTGCTTCACACGCAGGATTGCGGCCAGGTGAGCATCAACATCAGCAAGCCCGGCATCACCAAGGGCCAGCATTGGCATAACTCCAAGTGGGAGCTGTTCATTGTGGTTAAGGGAACGGCGCTTATCCAGGAACGCAACATAACTACTGGTGAAACCGTGGATTTCATCGTGTCTGGTGACGCGATTGAGGCCGTGCACATGATTCCCGGCTGGACGCACAACATAATCAACCTGAGCGAAACCGAAGATCTTGTTACGGTGATGACGTGCAACGAGGTTTTCGACCCGGAACACCCCGACACGTATCACGAGGAGGTTTAGCGCATGAGCGCCGATTTCTCTAGCGTTGCCTTTAAAGACGATGGCCGCTTGAAGCTGCTGATTATCGTAGGCACGCGCCCCGAGATTATTCGCCTTTCCGAGGTTATCAAGAAGTGCCGAAAGTACTTCGATTGCATCTTGGCGCATACGGGCCAGAACTACGATTACAACCTGAACGGCGTGTTCTTCCACGACCTGCAGCTAGACGACCCCGAGGTGTATTTGAACGCCGTGGGCGACACGCTTGGGCAGACTATGGGCAACATCATTGCCAGCAGCTACGACCTTATGGCAGCTATCAAGCCCGATGCGTTGCTGGTGTTGGGCGATACGAACAGCTGCCTTTCGGTAATTGGCGCTAAGCGTCTGCATATCCCCATCTTCCACATGGAGGCTGGCAACCGCTGCAAGGACGAGTGCCTGCCCGAAGAAACGAACCGCCGCATCGTTGACGTCATCAGCGATGTGAACCTGGCGTATTCCGAGCACGCGCGCCGTTACCTGAAAGATACCGGCTGCGCACCGGAGCGCACCTACGTTACCGGCAGCCCCATGGCCGAGGTGCTGCGCGCCAACTTGCCCCAGATCGAAGCCTCCGACGTGCTGCAAGAGTTGGGCTTGGAGGCCAAACGCTACATTCTGCTAAGTGCCCACCGCGAGGAGAATATCGACACGCAGACGAACTTTGAGAGTCTGTTCAACGCCGTCAACGCCATGGCGGAGAAGTACGATATGCCCATTCTGTATAGCTGCCACCCGCGCAGCCGCAAGCGCTTGGAAGCCACAGGCTTTAAGCTGGACGATCGCGTGCGCATGCACGAGCCGCTGGGCTTCCACGGCTACAACTGCCTGCAGATGAATGCGTTTGCCGTAGTGAGTGATTCTGGCACGTTGCCGGAGGAATCGAGCTTCTTCATCAGCATCGGCAAGCCGTTCCCTGCGGTGTGCATCCGCACCAGTACTGAACGCCCCGAGGCGCTGGATAAGGCTTGCTTCGTGCTGGCCGGCATTCAGGGCAATGGCCTGTTGCAAGCGGTTGATTTGGCTGTGAACATGGTCGAATCCTGCGACGATGGCCTGCCTGTGCACGATTACACTGACGAGATTGTTTCTACTAAGGTGGTCAAGCTTATTCAAAGCTACACCGGTGTGGTGAACAAGATGGTGTGGAGGAAGACCGTTTAAGTGAAACGTGTGCAGATAAATACCGTTCCTAATGGCTCTACTGGCGGCATTATGCTCAAAGAGCATCGCGAGATGCTTGCTGCCGGACATGAGTCGTATGCCTTTTGGGGGCGTGGACGTGCCGGTGAAGCTGAAGGCGAATGGAACTTTGGCTCTCAGTTTGGCGTTTATGCCGATGCTGCGCTTACCCGTTTAGATGGCAAAGCAGGCTTCCATTCGAAGGCTGCAACAAAGCGACTGCTGCAAAGGCTGGACGAGATACAGCCTGATGTGGTGCACTTGCATAACTTGCACGGCTACTACGTGAATATCGAAATGCTGTTTGATTGGCTTGCAGCGCATGATTGTGCTGTTGAGTGGACATTGCACGACTGCTGGGCATTCACGGGTCACTGTGCGTACTTCACATATGTGAAGTGTGCACAGTGGAAGCGTCACTGTGCGTACAAAGAACCTTGCTGTCAGTTAGACACATACCCTAAGACAATTTCAAAAGCCTCTTGTTCGTGGAATTTCGATCAGAAGAAACGCCTGTTCACAAGTGTGCCTACGGAGCGCATGAGGCTAATCACGCCTTCTCAGTGGCTGGCTGATTTGGTGAGAGAGAGCTTTCTTGTTGCCTGCCCGGTTGAGGTGCGCCATAATTCGGTGGATACGAGCGTATTTAAGCCCACTCAAAGCGACTTCCGTGAGCGCTACGGTATTGGTGACCGCTTCATGATCCTTGGCGTTGCAAGCCCTTGGACTGAGCGCAAAGGCCTGGCTGACTTCGTGCGCCTAGCTGGCGACTTGGATAGCGATAAATACGCCGTTGTTTGCGTTGGCTTGA
>CAVFVF010000077.1:0-3152 GCA_963625925.1 Eggerthellaceae bacterium
CGCCAAGGGAGCGCGGACGGTGCGGGTGTTCAGGAAGGCTTGATGGGTGCGCACGGCGCGTTTACTACGCTTCCAGTTACGGTTTCAACGAAAAACGTAACTGCGCTTTGAGCTGGTGTTATTTGAGTTTTTACTACGGTTACGCTTTAACCTTGTTTTCCTTTAGGCCTAAAGAAATAAAAGGAAATAAGGAATAGGGATTTCGAAGCGTAACCGTAGTAGCTGGGAGGCAGATATGAGCTTTGGTTACTACGACAGGCAGTGGGTTGACCCGGACGATGTTGTTTACACGGGCGGATGCTGGGAGTGCACCGAATTCCACGAGTGCCCCTGCGGATGCGGCTGGGGATACTGCAGCCAGATGCCCGGGGAGTTTTACGACGGGCAGCACGAAACCTGCGAGTACGGGGTGCCCAAATGAGCGTGCCCTGGACGGTGCGCCAGGAGGAGGTGCTGCGCGAGTTCGCCCATGAGGGAGTTGACGTTGTGTGCGCAGCCTTGAGGCGCATATGCGGCGTGGAGCGCACGGTTCATGCCGTTGAGATGCACGCTTCGCGCATACACGTGAGCTTGAAGCGCCTTGAGACCTGCCCGGAGTGTGGGGCCGTTGGCGTGAGGTTGAGCAGGACGAGCGGGATGTGCCCCTTGTGCACCGAGCTTCTGCACGTTGAGGAGGAGCGGGCGTTCTCCGAGCTTTTGGCGCTTGAAGCGAAAGGCTGCGAGGAAGGGCCCGAGCTAGAGGCCGCCAAGCGCGAGTACGCAAGGCTTAGGCAGCAGAACTCCAGGACATGCAGGCGATACGGGCTACAGGGCAAGCGCGGGAGGTTGTGACGAGCTTCGACAATTGGCCAAAACGGACGTAAGGGGGCGGCCAGGTGAAAGCTAAGATCACGCCTGAGCTGATTGGCGATATTTGCAAGCTCAAGGGAGAGGGACTTTCCAACAAGGACATATGCATGGCGGTGGGGATACACGAGGCCACGCTGTACCGTTGGCTGAACAAGCCGAGCAACAAGCTGCATCGCTCGTTATGCGAGGAATTTAAAAAAGCGGAAGCGGCTTACAAGGAAGAGCTGCTGAACACGGTGCGAGACGCCGCTTTGTCGAAGCACCAGTACTGGACGGCGGCTGCGTGGCTTCTGGAGCGCAAGTACCCAGAGGAATACGGTCGCCCCGAGACGCGCAAGGAGACCGCAGTGGAGGATGCGCCCAAGATCGTGCTGGGCGTGGAGGTTCGCACGGCCACGAGCGATGGCGCAGATGGTTAGCGCGGCGGACTTGTGCATTCCAAGGTTCCATGACGTGCTGGGGGACGTTATGGGGCATGGGCACACGCACTATTGGCTGCATGGCGGGCGCGGCTCGACCAAGAGCTCGTTTATTTCGCTATGCATAGTGCTATTGGTGGTGGCTGATGCCAGGGCGAACGCGGTGGTGGTGAGACGGTTTGGAAACACCCTTCGCGATTCGGTGTACCAGCAGGTGCTTTGGGCGGTGGATGCTCTGGGGCTTTCTGCGTACTTCAAGGCCAAGGTATCGCCGATGGAGATAGTGTACTTGCCTACTGGGCAGCGAATAGTATTCCGCGGGGCCGATGACCCGCTGAAGCTTAAGGGCGTGAAGTTCACCCGCGGGTACTGCGCCATTACCTGGTTTGAGGAGCTGGACCAGTTTGAGGGCATTGAGGCGATTCGCTCGATTCTGAACTCGCTTAGGCGCGGTGGCGATGACTTCTGGATTTTCTACAGCTATAACCCGCCGAAGACCATGTGGAGCTGGGTAAACGTTGAGTGCCTAGCTAGGCAGCAGAGGGCGGATACCCTGGTTAGGCGCTCGAGCTATTTGGATGTGGCCGATACGCACCCCGAGTGGATTGGACAGGCGTTTTTGGACGATGCGGAGTACCTTCGCGATGAGAATGAGACCGCTTGGCGCTGGGAGTACCTGGGAGAGGTTACCGGCACGGGCGGCGCGGTGTTCGACAACGTGCGCGAGGAGCGGCTTACGCTTGCGCGGGTGCGCGGATTTGAGCGCATCCGCAACGGCGTGGACTGGGGATGGTTCCCCGACCCGTGGCGCTTTGTTCGCTGCGGGTGGGAGCCTGGGGCCAGACGCCTTACGGTGTTCGAGGAGCACTCGGCCAACCGCATGATGCCCGCCGACACGGGGCGCGTGGTGGTGGATTCTCTGACGTATGCGGATATGGGCGAGGAAGACGCGTACTTCCACGACCAGACCGTGTGGTGCGATGACACGCCCGATTCGAAGGTTCAGATGAACACGTGGCGTCGCGAGCTTGGGATTAGGGCGCGACCTGCCCGCAAAAGCCATATGCGCAGGCTTTCCTACGACTGGCTGGCGGGACTTCGCGAGATTGTGATTGACCCGGTGCGGTGCCCTTTGACGTTTGCGGAGTTCACCTTGAAGGAATACGCCCGCAACAGCGATGGGACGTGGGTGGATGAGATTCCCGATGGGAACGACCATTCCATCGATGCGGTGAGGTACGCCGTGATGGATGACGTGCTGAGAGGGGCGTAAGGGCTTCTAGCATGAAAAAGGACGGAGCCTGGAACCTCGGAAGAAGAGGGCAGAACTCCGTCCTAAGTGTGCGCAAATGGGGATTAGGACGTTGCTTGTGCGGTGCAACGGTTGAGCTTGAGGTATTGCCCTTCTTTTACCGTTACATAGGTGGACCCCGAGAAGTTATCGTTGCCGACGATTTTTGCGTCAGCCGAAGAACTGGAAGTTACTTCCCAATAACCATTGGTTGTGCTTGAAGTGCAGGTTAGCTTGTATTCGCCTGCAGGCATGTCGGAGCCGATTTTGTAGGTTCCTGCGGTGTAGGTTTTAGATGCTTCTGTAGTTGCGCTGCTGGAGTTCTCTTGTGCCGCTGCGGAGGATTCCTTGTTTGCTTCCTGCTGTGCTTTTTCTTCTTGTTGCGCTTTATACCTGCTTTCGGTGACAGGCTCGTAGTTTGCGGCGTATGGGTTGAGAGACTCTACCATTTCGTTGAGTAAGGATTCGTAGGCATCATATGCTTCTGTCGGCACAAAAACTATGTAATAGTAGACGACATAGCCACTTACAATTATGCGAGTTTTCCCTTTTAGGTTTGCGTCACCAGTACGCGTTATGTCGCACGTATAAGC
>CAVFVF010000078.1:0-2892 GCA_963625925.1 Eggerthellaceae bacterium
ACGCCGGCAACGGCTGGTGGGCCTACGCCCGCCCCGAGGGCTACGTGGTGCGCGGTCTCTATACCGCTCCTGATACCGGCTACGTGTACCTTGCCAACAACGATGGCGTTCTGGAAAACCCCGGTTGGCTGGTAACCGATGCCTACGGCCAGGGCCTGCAGCGCTACTGGATCGACTCAAACGCTCACGCATGCAAGCCCGGTGCCTTTAGTGCTGGTAGCGTGGACGGCTATACATTGGCTGCCGGATATGTTCTTCGCGGCACCGCAACCGTTGATGGGCATACTTGGGTTGCCGATAATGATGGCGCCCTGTATTCGACGGTTGCCGCCAGTGCTTCAGTTAAAAAATCGGGCAACGCTACTAACATTGAAAGCACGTTGGTTGGTTCAACGATGTATCTGTTCTTGCCTTCGTATGCGTCGCTTGAAAGTGTCCCGCTTTCGGTGCAGCGGGTTTCGGGGTATTCCGGTTTTTACCTGGGTAACGCCAGCGGCACCAATTTCCAGTGGGTTGGTTCCTTCAAAACGCTCAACTTGAAAAGCTTCAGTGCTACCAAGTTGGGCAACGGTGCGCTTTCCTTAACTTATAAAACCGCTGCGAATGCGCCTATCCGCAGCCTTGCCGTGATGCTTTCCTCCGATGTGGCTTCGATCTTTGTGCTTAGCGCCAATAAGGAAGATGCTGGCCGTGCTTACGTTGAAGCCAGCGCCGATCATTCGGCAAAGGCTTCGGTGGCGGTTGTTGTGGTGGCGCCCGATGGTACTGTTGTTTACAACAAGGACAGCGTTGATGAAGGTAGGCTTTCCACCATCAAAGGCCGCGGCAATTCGACATGGGGCATCGGAAATAAAAAACCGTATCAAATTTCTTTGAACAAAAAGGCCGATTTGCTACAGACGGGCAGCGACAACAACGCTAAGAAGAAGTGGGTGCTGCTCGCAAATGCCAACGACGCGACCCTCCTGCATAACACGCTTGCGTACAACATGGGGCTTGAATTGGGGCTTGTTGGCACAGAATGTCGTCCGGTAGACCTTTGGTACGACGGTGAATATCGTGGATCTTACTTGCTCTGTGAAAAAGTTGAGATCAATTCGGGCCGCGTGGATATCCATGATTTGGAATCTGATTATAAAGATGTTAATCCGGGATTAGATCTGGACTCTCTCCCCACGGCTACTGCAGTGAATTGTTACGGATACACTTATCAGTATGCATCGGGCATTAAGGGCCCCACCGACATTACTGGCGGGTATCTTGTCGAGCTTGATTCAGCATGGTACGGCAGTGGAAAATGTTATTTCTGGACTTCGCATGGTGTGTTTGTTGTTAAGAGCCCAGGAGTATGTTCTCAAAGTTCGATTCGCTACTTAAGCGAGGCTTTCCAGAGTGCGTTTAATGCGCTTGAAGGTGGAGTCGAGTCTGATTTTTGCTTTGATATGGATTCGTTTGCGAAGGCACTTTTAGTTAACGAATATGCTAAAAATATCGATTTCGGTTATACATCGACATATTTCTACCTGAATCGCGGTGAAAACGTCATTTACTCTGCGCCGGTATGGGATTTCGATGGTTCTATGGGCACAAGGATAGATGGCCCTAAAAGCTACCATAGTTATTCAGGCTATTCTTTCGGGGGGTCCACTTGGATGTTCCAGCCTCCTTCTGTTCAAGCGGCAGTTAAATCAGTTTACGCATCGAGTTTCAAATCCTTAATTCATGATGTCCTTTTGGGCGATGTCGACGCCCTTGGCCAGAATGGCTATTTGCACTCGCTGAAGTACTACCTTTTCGAGATTGCGCAGTCTCAGAAGATGGATGAGGTTTTGTTTGGTCTAACTGCTTTTAATAACGTGATGACGCCTTATTCAACGTATAAACGCAATGTCGAATATTTGGCCGAATGGTTAGAGAATCGAATCCTGTGGCTGGACAATGCGGTCCCCTCATTGTCTGGCACTGTGGGGAATTTTGAGCCAATCGCTGGTAGCATTAATTACGTTCAGGTCTTTGACGTCGCTTACTACAAGCAAATGAACCCTGATGTTGTTGCCGTCTTCGGCGACTCCGACGAAGCCGCTTTCCGACATTTTATCGATTACGGCATGAGGGAAGGGCGCATAGCCTCACGCAACTTTAATGTTCAAACGTACAAGAGCAACTACGCCGACCTTCGCGCTGCCTTTGGCGATGACTTACCCAGTTATTACCAGCACTTTATTCAATACGGTTTTTCCGAAGGCCGTTACGCATAAGGCTTTTGCGTGTGCCTTGCGCAGGTGCGCTGTTGTACCGAGTGGTTTTAATTGCCGGTTTGATGCGTTTTACGGCAATACCAATCAGTGGGCCAAGCTTGCGGCAGGGTCATAAAAGGCGCCGCATGTAACATTTTCTGCTCCAAGCTTCCCATCAGGGGTAAAATCAAGTCTACTTACTGTTCTGATGTTTGGAGAAACCCATGGATGCACTGAAGAGCATTCGATACTCTGTCGCGCCGCTGCTTCTGGCGGCTGCCATAGCGCTGCCCTGCGCAAGCGCCTATGCGGCCGACGCCGGCGCTGCCGACGAAGGCGCGCAGGCCGCAGGCCAGGCGCCGGCGGCCCAGCTTGCGGACACTGGCGCCTCTGGCGCTGCCGCCGAGCCCGCCGCTGCGGGCAGCGCCGCCAACGGAGCCTCCGCCGCGGGCGACAGCTCGGCCGCCGGCGGTGCTTCCGCCTCGGCCGATAGCTCAGTGGCAGGCAATGCCTCTGGCCCCGCATCGGCCGCTAAGGACGGCTCTGCGTCCGGCGATGCCGCACCTTCCGACGGAGCCTTCCCGGCCGCGGGCGACGAGCCTGCCGCCGCCGAGCCCGCGCAGAGCGCCGAAGAGCCCGCCGCCCAAAGCTATGC
>CAVFVF010000079.1:0-2845 GCA_963625925.1 Eggerthellaceae bacterium
TCCGCCCCGCGCGTGGTTGCCCCTGCTGGCGGTTGCCCCAGCGCTCAGCCCCGCACCGTTGCCAGCGCTCCTTGCGCCAACAACGCAGGCGCACAGGACACGCGCCCTTCGGCTATTTCTTCCTGGCCGCTGGAAATTAAGCTGGTGCCGGTAAACGCCCCTTACTTCCAAGGCGCCCACCTGCTTGTAGCAGCCGACTGCACTGCTTTTGCCTATGGCGATTTCCACCGCGACTTCATGGCTGGCCGCACCACCGTTATCGGCTGCCCCAAGCTTGACGCTGTGGACTATTCGGAAAAGCTGCAAGCCATCATCGAAAGCAACGACGTGCAATCCGTTACCGTTGCCCGCATGGAAGTTCCCTGCTGTGGCGGCTTGGAATTCGCAGCGCGCGAAGCGGTTGCCCGCTCCGGCAAGCAGATTCCCTTCAACGTGGTTACCATCGGCGTTGACGGTCGCCTTCTGTAAACGCACCCACACCAAACAAAAAAGCGGCGGAAGAGAAAACCTCGTCCGCCGCTTTGCTATTTCTTGCCACATAGCCAGGCTACATAAAGCCCTACCCTACGCGCCTGCCGCTAATAGCGATATCGCCCATGTGCGTGCTTGCCGTGCCGCTGATGGCATCGTCAGCGTATTCACCCGCAAACGTAAACGGCAAGCGCCCAATAAGCGGCACTTGCAACGCACCCGAAAACGAAACCTTGTTGCCTTCCAGCTTGCCGTTTTCGATTGGTGTATCGCCGCCCAGCACATGCAACGTGCCCGTAAGCGCACCAGCCTGCTCAGCAAGCGTAAGCGTGCCTTCCTTTTCGCCAATGGGCGTATTTACCTTGGCCGTATAGGTTCCCGAAACCATAGCGTTCCCCTTCCGTGCGTTAGCGGTTGTCTACCTTTTCAGGATACAGGTCGTGCTGGGAAAGACGCGTCCAGGCCACCTCTTCCCAGCGAGTTCCCGGCTTGCCGTAGTTGCAGTACGGATCGATGGAAATGCCGCCACGTGGCGTGAACTTGCCCCACACCTCGATGTACTTAGGGTCCATGAGCGCAATAAGGTCCTTCATGATGATATTCATGCAGTCCTCGTGAAAATCGCCATGGTTGCGGAAGCTGAACAAGTACAGCTTCAGGCTTTTGCTTTCCACCATGCGCTCGCCCGGCACATACGAAATATAGATGGTGGCGAAGTCGGGCTGGCCGGTAATGGGGCACAAACTGGTGAACTCGGGGCAGTTGAACTTAACGAAGTAATCGTTTTCAGGATGCTTGTTAACAAACGTTTCCAACACGCTGGGGTCGTAATCGGTTGGATATTCGGTGTGTTGGTTGCCTAAAAGCGAAATGCTCTGTTCCGCTTCGCGTTCTTTATTGGTCATATCGGTACTCCTTTTGAAGGTTGTTGGCAACGATGTTAAGCATTCCAGAGACGCAGGGCCTTGCCCTAGGCTCCCCTAGAGCGCGGCCGCCTTACCCGGGCTTCCCTAGAGCGCGGCTGCCTGCCTCAGGCCTCTGTGGAGCGTGGCTGCTTGCCTCAGGCCCGCCGGGTGCGAGCGCGGCTGCCTTGCCCTAGGCTCCCCTAGAGCGCGGCTGCCTGCCCCAGGCCTCTGTGAATCGCGGCCGCCTTACCCGGGCTTCCCTAGAGCGCGGCTGCCTGCCTCAGGCCCGCCGGGTGCGAGCGCGGCTGCCTGCCCAGGCTTCCCTAGAGCGCAGCCGCCTTGCCCGCGCAGTTATTTCAGCAGCGGGTCGGTTACGCCATTGAGCTCGAAGGCTCGCGTGCGGTCGATGCAGGTACCACATACACCGCAGGGCTTTTGGCCACCTTCATAGCAGCTCCAGGTTAATTCGTAAGGTACGCCCAGTTCAAGGCCACGTTTTACGATGTCGGCCTTGCTCCACTGCACAAAAGGCGCTTCCATGCGAAGCTCGCCGCCCGTGCCTTCCACAATGGCATGGTTCATGGCATCCACGAATTCCTGCGAGCAGTCGGGGTAGGCATTGCCTGCCCAATCGTCGTGATGAGCGCCGTAATACAGAACGCTGCACCCCAACGAAAGTGCCATGGAAGCTGCCGAAGAAAGGAACAGCCCGTTACGGAACGGCACATACGTGCTTACCGGCTTGCCGCCCGATTCTTCCAGCTGACTGGCATAGCTTTCTTCCGGCACTTCTTGCGAAGAATGCGCCAGAAGCGAGCAATCGCTTTCAGCAAAGATGGCCGCCAAATCCAAGAAACGCTGCTGCACGCCGTAGTGCGCGGCAACAGCCTTGGCCGATTCCACTTCTTTGTTGTGGCGCTGTCCATACGTTATAGAAAGCGCGTACACATTGGCGGCACCGTAGCGCTCTACCGCCATTGCCAGCAGCGTGGTGGAATCTACGCCGCCGCTGCACAGCACCAGTGCACGCTCGGGAGCACCGGTGCCTGTTGCAACGTTAAAGCCCTTTTCGGTCATGGTTATACTCCCTTTTCCTGGCCAGGCCAGATGATCTTGTGAAGCTGCAACTGCAAACGCACGTTGGCAAGCCCCTGCTCTTGCATGAAGCAAACTATCTGCGAAGGCTCAATGCAGCTAAACACTGGGCTGAAGAACACTTCGCAACGGCTGCACAGGCTGTGCTGCTCAATTACATGCTGGGCGCATTCAAGGTCTTCGCGGCTGGCCACCACAAACTTAACCGCATCGCCTGGGCCAAGCAGCTCATAATTGCCAGGTAGCATTTCTTGCGTCATGCCCGAAGAGGGCATTTTGCAATCGACGGTGAAGGCAATACGGGTTGGTTGGTCTGGGACGTCACCAGGCACCCCGGCACCGCTGGGAGCCTGGGCGCTACCGGGCACTTGGGC
>CAVFVF010000080.1:0-2648 GCA_963625925.1 Eggerthellaceae bacterium
AATGTTGGGCGCGATGCTGCGCTTGCGCGCTGGTGCTACCTGGGGCTCCGGAGCCATGGCAGGCATGCTTGCCTGTTGGCCCGAACCAGGCTGCCCTACCCCAAGTTCGCCCTTCCGGGCTGCGCCTTGGCTGGATTGCACTGCTCCATGCTTGCCTATGTTGCCGTTTCGCGTCATAAACCTCTACTTCGGCTGCCGGGCACACTTCCCAACAGCCAAAAGTGCTAGTGCTGGTTCCTGCGACGCATGTACAGGAACGCACCAACAGCAACTACCATCAAGGCAATGCCTGCAACCGTGAAGATCACGGTGCCCATGCCGCCTGTGGTGGGCAGCGCGCTGGTGTTGGAGTTGTTCAGTTCAACATCGAGCTGCCACTGATTGTCAGCATCAACGGAAGTTTTCTTTACCAGCGGCGTGTCGGCGGCCTGCTGCGCGGTAAAGGAGGAGGTGTTGGACAGCTTGCCATTATGCTCGCCATCTACAGCGCTCTTATCGGAAACAAGCGTTGCTGCAAATCGGCCAGAAGGAACCTTGTAACCCGCAGGTGCTACGGTTTCCTGAATGTAGAGCGGCTTGTTGCTCGCAGCATCGATGCCTCGAATTTGGAAGGTGCCGTTACCGCCGGTCTCGATCTCGGTTACTGCACCGGCAGCGCTAGCGTCGGTGGTGTACTGATAGTAGATGATGTCGCCAGCAATATCCTTCACAGGAATAAAGCTCATCGCGTCTGTAGACGTAGCATCGGCGAAGACCTGGAACTTAGCGCCTGCCAGTGCTTCATCGGAAAGCTCTCCAAGCTTCTTCAGTTTAAGGCCGTAAGTGTACACGGTGGTGTTCGAGGCGGTAGTGGTGTAGCTGGTGCCTGCAGCGCTGGTGTTATAAGAAAGCGTTGCGGAGTTGGTGCCATTCATAGCACCGGTAGAAACCATGTCGGAAGTGGGAAGTGCCCAGTAGGAAATCATGAGGGTCTTCTCGCCGCCAGTAAGCTTGGCGTAGTCGATGCTGAACGTAAGCTGCTGAGTGTGCGTAGCTGCGTCGTATTTGGCAGCCTTTGCGGTTACACCGTCAAAAGCTGTGCCGGTGGCCTGGCTCGTGCCAGCATATGCCTTCACGGGGTGAGCGGTATCGTCCACGAACTGCAAGTTAGTAAGCGTGTCGTTCACTGTTACATCAAGATCGAACTTGATACCAGAGTAGTCGGGCAACGTAATCTGCAGACCATACTGCACGTACTCGCCCATAGCAACGGTCTTAGTCTTTGCCCAGGTACCATCAGCGCGCGCAATGCTCTTAGAAAGCGTAGCGCCCTTCGCGCTCTTAACGTCAATCGTATACGCGTTGTTCGAAGGGTTCACAACACTGCCGTTGCTGTAAACAAGCAGAGCGTCGTTACCGTTATAGCGCACAAAGAGCGAAGAGGCGCTATATACCGTGGTGTGACCTTCAGCCGTAGTTACAGAAACAACATAGTAGCCCGGCGTAAAGGCCTGGGTTGCGGTGTTGTCAGAGCCAGCCTTAACGGTATATGCCGGGGTCATGCTATCAATGCCGTCATAGTCAAGGAAACCATTAATGAGGGCCCTAAGCTCTTCGGCGTCATAGTTCATATTCTCGAAGGCTTCAACAGTTACACCCTTCGAGTCCAGGTAAGAGGTAAACGTGGAGTCGTATTTATACACGTTATTGTTCTTATCGGCGTCAAAGCTCACCACGCGGTAAGCCTTCATGGTGTCGCCGGCTTCGATACCGTTATAGGTAACGTTGGCCGTCGGCTCGGCCGCATAAGCCGTGCTGGGCGCCGTAGCGCCCATGGCGCCCATTCCCAAGACAAGGGCAAATGCCAGCGCAAATATCGCCCCTATCTTCTTCATTGTTGTGTTCATAAGAACACCTTCCTTTCCCTAGGCAAAATGCCTAAAACCTCAGCCTACGGCGAGCCCACACAAAGGTGGCGCCCACTATAAGCAGAATTCCTAAAGCTGCAGCAAAGCCAATGCCCGCACCACCTGTGGTAGGCAGGCTGGCAAGCGGAGTATTACGCACCGTTAAGGTGTAAGCGATATTGGAATCGGTGGAAACGTTTTCCCAGGCAGCAAGGGTGCTACTGGGGTCGATGACGGTACCATCCGCGTATTTGAACGTGGTTGCGCCCTCTTCGTCAGTTTCAACAGTGAAGGTAAGCGTCACTGTACCGGCATCTTTGTAGCCTGATGGGCTGGTGGTTTCGGTCAGCGTGTAGGTGCCCTGGTCAACACCCGTGAAGCTTAGGTAGCCGTTGGTGCCGGTGGTGCGCGTTTGCGGCGTGGCCCATGTACCCGTGCCGTCCTGCTTGGTCAGCGTAAACGTAGCACCGGAAACGCCCGTGGCAGTTGCTAGGTCGCCTTCGCCGATCTTCTTCACGTTGAAGCCTGCGCCGAAGGTGTTGTAAATAGAAGTGACAGCGGTTTGCGTCGCGTCGCCGAGCTTGGTAATGGTAGGCGTGCCATTGGACACAACCGCCTGATAAATACCCGAAGCGTCGAAGGAGTAGCCCGCAGGCGCCTTCGTTTCCTTGAAGTAGTAGGTGCCGTCCGGTTGCTTGGCAAAAGCGACCACGCCGTTCGCGCCGGTGGTGATGCTCTCGATTTCCTGCGTGCATTCGGCAT
>CAVFVF010000081.1:0-1407 GCA_963625925.1 Eggerthellaceae bacterium
CTGTTAGCGCTCACGCGGAAGCGCGCTGTTGCAAGGTTGAAGCTGCAAGATATAGACAAATGCCTAAGTCTCATAACGCCAAGGCGCGGTCGAGGGTTTCCCGAGGCGGCGCAGGTGCTTTTGCTAAAAAGCCCTTGTGGGGAAAATCGCGGGTATTGCGGTTTTAGCGATCGTTCTTGTTCTGCTGATGGGCTTCCTTCTACCATCCGTGTTTTCGGGCAATAAAACCGAATATTTTGGCACTTCATCCCTTAAAAATGCGGTGAATATCGAAAGCCTTTCAACCGTCGAATATCCGTATACGGGAATTGCCGAAAAACACTCCACAACCTTTTTTGGCAACGACAAAGTAAATTATCGCGTTAAATATGACGCCACCGTTCGGGCAAGTTACAAACTTTCCAGCATCGAGTTTGTGATTGATGAAAAAAAAAGAAGCAGATAACTGCCTATTTGCCCGATCCGTCTGTGGATGTAACCGTTTCCACGGATGAAGGAAAATTGGACTTCCTGCCTAGCAATCCGAATGTAGGTATCGATGAAATTCTTAATCTTTGCAACGAAGATGCTCAAACCGACGTTGATCACAACGAGATAAAAACCCGAGCCGATGAATCACTGCAAAAAACGGTTAAGGCTCTAATAAAGCCTCTGCTTCCAAGTAACGAATGGAAAATCAGGTTTGGTTCTTTATCTGAATACAATTCTAGCGAGACCGCTCCTGCGGTTGCTGGGGAAGGGGAGACCAATGAGGCTTAAAACATGCATAGGTGCAGCCATAACGGTTGCCCTTCTTTCGGGATGCTTGGTTGGCTGTTCTTCTAAAAGCTCTGAAGCCGATTTTTCTGGCTACAAGGAAATCGCTGAGCCTTCAACACAAAAATGTACCTACCACAACGTTGCAGTAATTCAGAACGAAGGCGCTAACCTGCTTTTTGGGTTGAACCTTGATTACAAAAAGGCATGGTTCGAATATGACGGGACGGTGGAGCTTGGCATCGATGTGTCTCAGGTGAGCATAAGCTCGCCCGATGAAAGCAATAAGGTTGTAGTTACTATCCCTAAGGTAAAAGTCTTAGACCGGCCTTCCGTTGATATTTCCTGATTTTCAGATGTCTACAGTGAAAAGGGCTTAGCTGCACAAATTACCACTGCTGATCAGAACGAGGCTCTAAGCAAGGCTCAGGAAGAAATGCTGAATAAGGCATCTAATGACACGGCTTTGCTTGAAAAAGCCGAAACCCAGGTTAAGTCCATCTTGGAGCAGTACATAAAGTCTGTAGGAGAAACGCAAGGCGTTGATTACACGGTGGAATTTAAGGAAGCTTGATATTTCCTAATGAAAGGCCTAACCGAGTGGCTGCTTTTTGGCAGCCACTCTTTGTTTCGTGGATAATGAATCTCGTT
>CAVFVF010000081.1:1417-2575 GCA_963625925.1 Eggerthellaceae bacterium
AGGCCATTGCCATGGCAAATGATTGCGCTCTTAGCCTCGCGGAGCAGAAGAAGGTAGCAAAGAAATTTGTTGCCCGTTGGAAGGAGCTTCCTTGCGTTGAGGAAGAGCATTCCCGTTCTTTTTGGATTGAGCTATTGGGCGATGTACTTGGCGTTGCAAATCCTACTTATGCACTCGACTTCGAGCGCAAGGTAAAGGGTCGCAAGATAGACGTCTTTTACGAGGATATGGGTATCCTGGTTGAAATGAAGGGCCGCGGCATTAGCCTGGACAAGGCGAGCGAGCGAAGCAAGAAGGCTGGCGAAGAAACCCCTTACCAGCAAGCTAAATGGTATGCCGACAACCTCCCATTCTCTATTCGCCCGCGCTGGATCATCACTTGCAATTTCGACGAGTTTCGCATCTATGACCAGGAAAAGCCCAACCAAGAAGAATTTGTTTCCTTGGGATTGGATGAACTGCCCGAGCAGCTTTATTTGCTCGCATTCTTTACGGATAAATCCAAGTCGCGCATTCAGCGCGAAAAGGACCTTTCCATTCAGGCGGGCGAGCTTGTTGGAAAGCTTTACTCTGAGCTTTCCGCGCAGTACAAGAATCTCGATACCGATGAGTATGAACAGCGCAGTTTAAACATTCTTATAGTGCGGATGGTTTTCTTGCTTTATGCCGAGGACTCTGGTCTGCTTCAGGAAAAGGACGCTTTCCTCAATTATTTGAAAAGATTCCAGGCTGATCAAATGCGCCAGGCAATCATTGATCTTTTCGCTGTGCTCAACACCCCGGAAAACGAGCGCGATCCCTACCTTGCTGAGACCCTTTCTGCGTTCCCGTATGTAAACGGCGGACTATTTGGCAATGACGAAATTATTATTCCTCAGTTCACCGAGCAGCTGCGCTTTGATCTATTGCAGAATGCTTCGGCCGTGTTCGACTGGTCGGGCATTAGCCCCACAATTTTCGGCGCGGCGTTTGAGAGTACCCTAAATCCGGAAACGCGCCGTTCGGGTGGTATGCACTACACCAGCATCGAGAACATCCATAAGGTTATCGACCCACTGTTCCTGGATGATTTGAAGGCTGAGCTTGCTCAGATCGAGGGAATAAAAGTGGAGAAGACTCGCAGGCTGAAGTTAAAGGCGTTCCAAGAAAAACTGGCCA
>CAVFVF010000082.1:0-2335 GCA_963625925.1 Eggerthellaceae bacterium
CGAAGGGAAAGAATGGAACCGGCAACAACTACGGCCTTTATTCCACAATCTATGCCGTCACGGGCGTAGTCGATAAATCGGCTCCGGCAACGCCTGTTGCCACTCCGGCTACGAGCATCGGTTCGGCCGCATTCACGGCAAACTGGAACACGGTAACGGGCGCAACTAGCTATGTGCTCGACGTTGCCACCGATGAAAACTTCAGCAATATCGTTGATGGTTACAACAACAAGAACGTGGGCAATACTTCTTCTGCCAGCGTGGCGGTTCCCAACATTGGCAACCAGAAGTACTACTACCGCGTGCGTGCTGTGAACGCCAATGGCCAGTCGTTAAGCTCGAATGTTATTTCATTCGATGTGCCTGCGGCGCTGAAGGTCACCAGCCTGGTGGCAAATGGCACGGGCGTTACGGCGCCTACCAGCTATTACAACGCAGCTGGTACGCAGCTTGGCGGCTTTGCCTACAAGTTCACTGTTCCCACCAGCGCCAACGGTTATGCGGCGCAGGTTTATAACGCTGACGGAACAAAGTCGGGCGATGAATTCCGCGTTACCAACGGCTATATTCAAACCATCTCTGCCGGTCAGTACATTTTGGTGTACGGCCTTTCTGCTGGCGATGCGGTAACTGTGCAGGAGCTTACCGATGATGCCGACCGCGCACCTGCCGGCTTCACCCTAACCAGTCGTACCAAGGCTGGCCAAGAGCAAGCAGGTGAAGGCAATTCCATCGTTTCCACTATCGTTGGTTCTACTGGTACGGTTGCTGCGCAGAACACGCTTGCATTTACCAACACCTACCAGCCGGCTTCGTTCACGGTTCCAGATGGTTCGTTCACTGCAAGAAAGACTCTGGAAAACCGCACCGAGTGGACCGACAGTGATATCTACACGATTCGCATCAAGGCGGCCGCTGGCACTCCCATGCCCGAGGGCACAACAACCGGCAGCGATGGCCTGCTGGTGATTACCAAAGATTTCACCAAGACGAATAAAGACGAGTTGCTTAAATGCGGTGAAATTACCTACACCCAGCCCGGTACGTATTCCTACACGCTGAACGAGGCCATCCCCGATCAGCGCGTTGAGGGCATTACCTATTCCGGTGCCGAATACAAAGCATCGATTCAGATTGTCGACAACGGCAAGGGCTCGCTTGCGCTGGGCGAGGTTTCGTTCGTGAAAGCCCTGAACGACGACGGTACCGATGCTGGACATGCTGATGTGCCAAAAGATTCGACATACGGCTGCTACATCGGTGACTTCACCAATGTCTTCAACAATACCGAGGCGAGCGTTCTGGCCGAAGTAAAGAAGAACTACACCAACAACGCTACGGGTGCTGCGCTTGAAAGCGGACAGTTCAAGTTCACCATGACGGCTGTTGGCGGCTACGCAAACGATTCTACCGAGTTCAAGGTAGACACCGTTGATAAGTCCATGGCAACAAGCGCCCCTATGCCTACCGGCGCCACGGGCACTTCTGCTGAAGCTTCCGTGCTGCAAGACGCGGTTGCCACCTTCCCGGCCATCAAGTACACGGTAGGCAGCAACGTGGGTAAGGCCTACGTATACAAGATCACCGAAAACAACACCGGCGTTGTGGGCATGACCTACGACAGCTCCGCTTATTACATGGTGGTTCGCGTGGCTGCTGATGGTGCAGGCATTAACGTTTCGCGTGAATACTACGATTCGAACAACAATAAGCTCACCGAGCGTCCCGCATTTACGAATGAATACAACGTTGAGCCGGTAACTGCCAAGGATTCTGCGGGCAACCTGCAGCTTGTAAGCGGCAGCAAGGTTATTTCTGGCCGCAACTGGAACAATGGCGAGTCGTACACCTTTAGCATTACGCCCGATGCGACTACCGAAGCTGCAATTGCCGCAGGCGATGTAACCGATGTTGCGCGTACGGCAACTGCCACCAGCGCAAACAACGGCTCGTTTACCGCTGCTCCCTCTGGTACAAGCGCGATGACGTTCAAGAAGCCTGGCACCTATACGTTTGAGGTTGCCGAGCACAACGTTGGCGATACTCAAACCAGCGGCATTGCCTACGATACTCATAAGGGCACGGTTACCTACACCGTAACCGATACGGGTAAGGCTGCAGCAAGCGGCAAGAGCCAGCTCGCTGTTGCGGTTGAATACAGCAACATGACCTTTACCAATACGTATACCGCTTCTGGTGCATATACGGGCATTAAGCTTACTAACACCTTGAACGGGGCAGCGCTCGATGCATCGAAGTTCAGCTTCGACATCTCGGGCGTTAAGTTCAATGGTGAAGAGCCTTCCATCCCTGTTCCTTCGGCAAGCGATTACAC
>CAVFVF010000083.1:0-2305 GCA_963625925.1 Eggerthellaceae bacterium
AGCATGCTCTGCCACAATCGCATCGATATTTTGAAATGCGGCCAAAACGCGGTCTGCATTATTTAGCTTAATGAAGTTGTACTGATAGTTTTGCAGCTTGCCATCGATGACTCTGCGGTAATTTCCAGAAAACTCTTTTTTGCTTTGCAGCTCTTCTCGAATATGATCCAAGGCCATTGCTTCTTGGAGCTTTGCTTGGTCTTCGGCATAAACCCTATTCTTTAGCCATGCCTGCACCGTTGCTTCGTACGGCAAAATCGAACCGATGGCAACGTCGGCATTGTCCAAGCCGTCTTTGTACTTCAAGATCTTTGCCATGCCATTTGCCATGTTGAGCAAATATACGTTCTGATAGCTTTCTGTAAGGACTTCCAGGATGGACTGGTATTCGTCGTCCGCCAGCACCTCCACGGCAAGGATCACGTGCTTCAAACTGCCGGATGCATCGTCGTTTTCCTTGATTAGATGAAGGCGGCACGAGCCCGCTACTTTACCTTTGAAGTTGCAGGCAATATGCGTCTTTCCCTGCAATCTTTCTGCAATTGTGTTTACGTCCAAAAACGCCAGCGCAGTATCCAAGCTGTCCGCTTCGGCTAAGCCAGTGATGATGGCATTGAGGTTTTCGCTGTACTTACTGCTATTGGGGAGCGTGAACCTTAGCACTGCGTCCGTGGTTTTGATCGATGCATAGGTGTTGTCTTGAATGTTCACACGGAACATTGCCAGGTAAAGGTCCGACACCGCCTCATAAGCGCTGCGCATCCCCTCTGCGCGGCTTTTCCTTTGGACGTCAATAACATTGTTTGAATCTTTAGGCGTTTGAGCCATGTTCCGAACCCCCCCCGCAACGTTTTAGGCTGTTGCGTCTGGAATGTTTGCGTAGCGTTTTGTTTAGATACAACCTAAATATTGTATCGTTTTACAGCGTATTCCCACCGCCCGGGAAACACGCGGCGGCGGGAAATCGTCTGCATCATTTCTTTTCGGTGAATATACCGTCTAGCACCGTAGTGATGGATTTAAGGCTGATGGGCTTGATAATGTGCCCGTTCATGCCGCAGGCAAGTGCCTTTCTGCGGTCTTCCTCGAACGCATTGGCGGTCATGGCAACAATGGGAATATTCGCCTTTTCGCTGCAAGCCAGCGTGCGGATTTCGCGCGTTGCGGTGTAGCCGTCCATGCGGGGCATCTGAATGTCCATAAGTATCGCATCGTACTTGCCGGCAGGGGAGTTGGTTACAGCGGCAACGGCAATGTCGCCATCTTTTGCGGTTTCGATGGCAATGCCCGTTTCCTCCAAAAGGGCAACGGCGATTTCGCGGTTGAGCTCGTTGTCCTCAACCAGCAAAATGCGCTTGTCGCTGTAGTCGCTTACTTGATGCTCTTCGTCTGTGGCAGTTGCTTCGTCTTCGGTTGGACGGGTAAGCACCGCGCGCAGCTCGCTCATAAAGATTGGCTTGGAAACAAACGCGGTAACGCCAGCCTCGCGCGCTTCGGCCTCGAAGTCTGCCCAGTCGTATGCGGTAAGCACGATGATGGGAACCTCTTCGCTGATAACCTTGCGAATGCGGCGCACCGTTTCGATGCCGTTCATGTCGGGCATAAGGTAGTCGATGATGTACACCTGGTACTCGTCGCCCATTTCGGTAGCTTCTTGCGCGCGAACTACGGCTTCTTTGCCCGATGCCGTCCAGTCGGGGCGCATCTGAATCTCGCGCAGCATCTTGCTTACGCTTTGGCAAGTGTTCAGGTCGTCGTCCACCACCAACGCGCGTGCGCCCAACAGCTCGGGGATGGGCTCGCTCTTAACCGGTTCGTTGGCCAGGCGCACATCCAATGTAACGGTGAATATCGAGCCTTTGCCCTCTTCGCTTTCTACCTTGATGGTGCCGCCCATCATGTCAACGATGTTCTTGGTGATGGCCATGCCAAGGCCGGTGCCCTGCTCGCCGCTAACGGTGGAAGAGTATTCCCTGGTGAAGGTGTCGAAGATGTGCTCAAGGAATTCCTCGGACATACCGATGCCGTTGTCCTTCACCGAAAACTCGAGTGTGGTGTGGTTCTTGATCGAGCAGGGTTTTTCGACCAGGCGAATAATGATGTCGCCACCGGGCTGGGTGAACTTGATGGCGTTGCCCACGATGTTGATGAGCACCTGGTTCAGTCGCAGCTTGTCGGTGATAACGTCTTCATGCATCACGTCCTGCGTGTCGATGTAGAGGTTTTGGCTCTTTGAATTGATCAGGCTCTGGATCATCGTGCGCAAATCGTGCAGCAAGTCGGGGATGTGCACGGGCTTTTCGTC
>CAVFVF010000084.1:0-2289 GCA_963625925.1 Eggerthellaceae bacterium
TCGGCATCCAAGAAGAACACGTATTTGCCGTTGGCGCGTTCTAAGCCAGCATTGCGGGGCGCCGCAGGTGAACCAGATGGCCGCTCTAAGCGCAGGATGTTCAACAGATCGGGGTATTCGGCTTTATAGCGCTGCAAGGTTTCCCAAGTGTCGTCACTAGAGCAGTCATCGGTAACCACCAGCTCCATACGGTGACGCGGATAAGTTTGTGCCAATACGGAATCCAAAGTGCGCTCTAGCTCGGGCATGGCGTTATAAGCGGGTACCACGATGCTTACATCTACGCCGTTGGGGCTTTCTTTTGCCAGCACTTCAGCAGCCTTTACTTTACCGGGCGCATTCAGCGGGGGCACAAATAGATTGTTATAGGTACGCTCTGCAACTTCGGCATCAAAGGGGCAGGTTATCTTCACCACGCGCGTTTGCGGGCGAAGCTTCACACAGCTAACCAGTTTTGATGCGTCGGGCAAAAATGCCACTTCGGCACGGGAGAGCTCGTGCAAGCCCCAGATACAACGCTTCAAATACTGCCTGTAAGAGACATTGTTCCGCCGCAGCGAGCAAAACCGAGGCTTGAGCGCTACATCATCTTGGCAAAGCTGCCACATAAGATTAAAAACGCTAGGCATATCGCTTTCAGCGACTTCAAAAAACAGCACGCGCCCTTGCGCAACGGGCTTGCGTGCAAAGTAGCGATACGCCAAAGGAAAAACGAGGCCATGCAGCACGCCTTCAGTGGCACGCTTGATCGCCTTCTTGACAAAGCTGCAAACACTCACGGCCTAAGCCTCAACCGCAGAAGGATAAGCTTCGGGCGCCCGCCTTCCCAATAGCCCCGGGTACTTTTCACCCAGGAAAGCTACCAAATCGGCAGCCGGGTCGGGGCCGCTGCCAGCAAAGGCATCGCCCACAAAATTGTCTAGCTGAGCCCAAGGGTAGGTTTCCGGGTGAGATAACCAACCACGCAGCTTTTGATCCAGCTCCATTTCGGTTTTGGCGACCAGGTCTGGACATAAGTCTTCGGGATTGATGTTAAGCCCAGGCGAAACCTTATAGTGCTCAATATCAGGTACATAAAAGCACACCATCTTGTTAAGCAAGTATGCTTCGTACACGATGGACGAATAATCGGTAACAACCACCTGCGAATACAGCAAGCCTTCGGGCACATCGCCCTTGGCATCGGCACCAGCAACCAGGGGGTGGTCGCTCCACTGCACGTTGTAGCCTTGCGCATAGTAATCCTCAAAGCCGTTGCGCTTTAAATCCTGGAAGGGGTTCATGGCGCGGTCGTACTTGCGGATGGTGGGAGCAAACATAACTATGGGCTTTGCGGGATGCGCAGCAGCGCGGGCGGCGGTAGCACCGGGCGCTCCACCAACTGCAGTAGGCGCTGCGTTAGCTGCGCCAGCTGCAGCAGCAGCCTCCCCTGCCCCAGCAAGCTGGTCGCGCAGCTGGATGATCTTCCTGTACTCAGGCCTGGAAAGCGGCACTACGCGCTGCACGGGGCAACCAAACGCCTCGGCAAACGCTTCGCGTGCGCCTTCACCGGAACACACTACCCACGAATTATTCCTGTGAATTTGAAACTGCTCCGCTTCGGCGCTGGAATGGCCTTCGGCCACATCCAGCGACTGGAAGCCAAACTTCTTAAATGCGCCAAAGGCGTGCCACAACTGCACCACCACTGGCTCCACCGGAAGCTCATTATGCGCTGCATTGCTTTCGGGTTCGCTTTCACACTTGAAGTTGAGCATGCTCACCACAGGGTCGTACCTGTCTATTACGCATACCTTGCAGTGCGCCAGGTGGTACAGCTCCTTCATAACCAGGCCCGCATAGCCCAGTGCGGAAGAGCCCTTAAAGTGCGAAGAAAGGTACACCGGCTTTAAACCACAACGCTCAAACGCGGCACCGCATTCCAAATAATCATACGAAGGCGCGTCCGACTTTCGCGAAACAAACAGCACTTCGTTGCGACGGCCACCCATGCGAAACATTCGGTACAGCCCATTAAAGGCCCCGCGTGCTGCGTTTGCGAATTTTCCTTTTGCTTCAGAAGTGGCCATTTACATGCTCCACTTCATAATGGTTTTGCCCGATTTTTTGCGCAGGTCTTCTTCAAACGCCGCAGCAATATTGGCAATGCTGCCTACCTCAAACACCTCGTTCACCAGGCTTTCCAGGTACTTGGGCATTTGCGGGTGCTGCTTATACAGAGCAATGGTGTCCAAGAAGTCTTGCCTGCCGCTGCGGCTACTGCCAAATAGGCGCAGGCCTTTCTCCAGC
>CAVFVF010000085.1:0-2236 GCA_963625925.1 Eggerthellaceae bacterium
CTCTGGCAACGCCACTGTGGGCTCTGGCTCTCGTTTGAATGTAAGTGGCGCGGCCGGCGAAAATACTTCCGGTGCGAAATTTGCGGTGCCTGTTTCAGGCGCGAAGCTTTTCGCGGCGTGGTTCGCCGATGCGTATTCGAAGCTTTCTCCGGTTGCCGCTTCCGATGGCTCGGGCGCGGTTGCATGGGATGGCCCTTATACGGTTACGTTCCATTCCGAAAGCGGCGTAGCTGCGCAGTATACCGACCTGGTGGCTGGCGCAACCGTCGAACTTCCGGCGCCTGCCGATATGGAGAAACAATCGAGCGCCTACACGACTTACGAGTTTTTGGGCTGGGCGCGCACTGCTTCGGCTACCGAGCCTGAAATAGCCGCCGATGCTGGTACCGTTAACGTGTCGGGCAGCGTCGATTACTATCCGGTATATCGCACCACTGCAAAGGCTATTACAGTCACATTCTCGAATTTGCGCGATGCGTCCGGTACTTTGCTGCCGTCCGAGCAGACCACGGTTGGCTATGGCGAAACGTTCGCGAAAGCCACTACCGGCGCATCCGTTCCGGCTCAGGCAAACTACACCACAGGCGACGCGACGTACCGCTTTATTGGCTGGCGCGATAGCTCTGGTACCGTATGGGATTCTCAGACCTTCAAAGATGACGTGACGTTCAACTACGCCACCATTTCCGACTCGCTGACCGGCACTGTGGCGCTTACCGCAGCGTTTGTGAAGGTTGAGGCTGGTCAGCACCTGGTTGCCTTTAAGGTTGATGGCGCAGTGAAGGCATATGCTGCCGCCGACGGTTCGGTTCCGACGTATTACTTAGCATCGAATGGCCGCGCTGTTGCGCCGAGCAAGATCGCAACGCAAAGTGGCTACCTATATACCTTCGTCGGCTGGCACAATGGCCGCATTAACGGGACATCGGTGGGGGAGAAGGATGTCGATTACTCCGCTACCGTTAGCTTACCCGCAGTGACCGCCGACATTACCTACACCGCTTGCTTCGCTTCGGCAAAGCAAAAGGCGCATGTGAAATTCTGCTATTACCAGAACGTTGACGGTGAGATGAAGTACACGTCAACGAGTTTACTATCGGTTGAATACGGATCTGATCCCATATCCGAGGCCAACAAGTGCGTGAAAGTTGGCGACACCGTTGTGGTAAGTGGCGTCACGTATACCTTCCTTGGCTGGTCAACGCGTAAAGCCGACAAAGACGCGATATACACAGATTCGCTGCCTGCTGCAACGGCCACCGGCGAGAGCCGCGATGTGCCTACGTACTACGGCATTTACGCGTCGCAGCAACAGACGGTAACCGTGAACTTCTACGATGGCAGCACCCTTTACGCCACCGCAACTTCGCTCCCTGCGTCGAATACGGTGACCGAGGCGCTGCAATCGGCAGGGAAGAGCAACCCCTCTGCCAAGGACGGCAAAAGCTTCCTTGGTTGGGCTACCTCGGCAGATGCGACCAGCGCTGATGCAACCGGCGTTATAAAGCTATCGGAGTTGACGCAAGGCAGCCAGCTGGACCTGTATGCGATTTACGGCGACGCGTTCCGTCCGACGCTGACGTTTAAGTCGGCGGAAGGCAGTGTGCTTGCTACCATCACGGTAGATGCCGGCGTATCGCTTGCAAACAATAGCGAAGTCCCCACCGCGCCTGCGGTTGAGGGCCACTTCTTCAAGGGATGGTCGCAGCCGAACGGCACGCTGCTCAATCTTGCGGCGGGCGCCTCTTCGACCATGGTTTTGACGGCGACGTATGGCGATATCGTTACGAATGCGGTTGAAGGCGATGAAGAATCGGCCGTGAACGGGTACGTCGACGTATCCCGCGCTTCGCTGGTATCCGACGAGGCGATTGGCGCCAGCCAAGTTGTGTTTGCGCTGAACAGCCAGAACACCGTCGATTCGACGCTTTCAGCGCAGGCTAAGGTGAATGGCGACAAGATTATTGCCGACGCCGTGTATTCGGGCATGTATCTGATCGACAATAACAAGCTTTCCGTGGCTTCTGATGCGGGCAGCGTTGTTGTTACGGTGGGCACGGGCTCGGTAAGCACCGGCTCGCAGGTGCGCGTGTACTGGGTGGATGGCGGCGGCACCGTCCGTTATACGTCGGCGAAGGATGCCTCTTCCGGCTCGGTGACCTTCGTGCTTTCGAATTACGCCGCGCTTGGTAATAGCGGCAACATTGCTGTTGCTGAAGTTGGGGCGGATACTTCG